>DBFNNF010000093.1:0-7713 GCA_048407585.1 Lactobacillus johnsonii
GCCACTTCTCTAGGCTTATTCGCAAACACAGTATTCATCAGCTTGTCCAAGTACTCCTGTGAAAGATACCTTTTACGGGTTTCTTCCTCCAAAGCAGAGATACAGAAACCGTCTTTCCCGAAAGGATAAGAATTACCTGAATATTCCTTTGCTTTGATGGCACGGTTCAATATAGCCCTCAAGGTTTTCATATCATGTTTACGGGTATTACCGCACCACCCTCTCTTCTCCATGAATTGATTATAGGAATTCACATACTTTATATCTATCTCCTGAAAACAGAGCACATGAAGTTTCTTATCAAACAGCTTCAGATTATAAAGGAGCCTCTCCCACACGTGTGCATTACCTATATGTCCTGTGGCTTTCATCTCCTCTATGCAGAGAACTGCAAAATCAAGAAACTTACCCTGCTTGCTCTTGTATAAAAAAGCATCAGCAAACTGATTCAAAGTCCAGTCTATTCTATCATGCTCAAAATCAAACTCAACATTCTGAACACGTGCCAATAATTGGACTAATCGCGCATTATACTCCTTGTAATTAGGACAGACACGCTTGTCACAACGGAAACGCTCACTTTTTTCGTCCCATTCTTCTTTCTTGCCATAAAGACCTAAAGAGATATACTTATGCTTCATGTTTTTTGTTATCCGCAACGAGACAGGATAACTTCCATTCTTTCTTTTATTTGCCGAATGAAGCAATAATTTGAATGTTGCCATATCAAACTAATTATAAATTAATAAATCAAGTGCATCCCAAATATTGGCAATTATTTGTTGGTATTTTGGCTGGATTAATTGCTACGGGAGCAAATCTAATTGTTCCTCAGTTTGCACAAAGAATTATTAATAACTTTAAGAACCTAAATATAAATCTGGTAATTATCACTGGAATAGTATTTTTTGGTGGAGTAATTATTAGCGCCTTATCTGGATATATTTTGGGAGTTTTCGGCGAGCATGTAGTTTCAAAACTTCGTGATAGTCTCTGGGCGCGCTTACTTAAGATGCCAGTTAGTTATTTTGATAATACTTCGACGGGTGAAATTTCATCAAGACTAGTTAATGACACATCGCAAGTCAAGAATTTACTTGCTAATACCTTACCCAATGCAATTACTTCTTTATTACAATTCTTTGGTGCTGTCGTCATCATGTTTATGATGGATTGGCAGATGTCCTTAATCATGGTTCTTGCTGTTCCTTTGGTGATATTTGTTCTTTTACCGTTTATGAGATTGTCAGGAAAAATTGGTCGTGCCCGTCAAGATGAACTGGCAAAATTTTCTAGTGATTCAACTAATGTTTTAAGTGAAATCCGTTTGGTAAAATCAAGTAATTCAGAGAAGAAAGAGCTTGCTACAGGAACAAAAAGAATTGCTAAACTTTATGCAATTGGGGTAAAGGAATCCAGGATTAACTCCTTGATGCAGCCAATTTCTAATATGTTAATGATGATTTTAGTAATTGGTATTTTAACTTACGGTGCTATTCGTGTTATGCAAGGTACACTTACTATGGGTGCACTTATTTCCTTCTTAATGTATCTATTTCAATTGATGGGTCCAGTAATCATAATTAGTCAATTTTTCAATGAATTAGCTAAGACGTCAGGTTCAACTGAACGTATCGGCGAAATGCTTAATGAACCAATTGAAGTATCTGCCGATAATCAAAAGGTTGATATTGCTGGAAAAGAATTGAAGCTGCAGAATGTAAGTTTCTCATATGAAAAAGGAAAGCAAATTCTACATGATATCAATGTGTCAGCTAAGCCTAATACTGTTGTCGCATTTGCTGGTCCATCAGGTGGTGGAAAATCAACGATTTTTTCACTAATAGAACGTTTCTATAAACCAACCTCTGGAGAGATAACTATTGGTGGTCAAAATATAGAAGAGATTGATTTAACTGATTGGCGTAAACAAATTGGACTTGTAGGTCAGAATTCATCAGTAATGCCAGGAACTATTCGTGAAAATCTGGTTTATGGACTAGAAAGAAAAGTTAGTGATGATGAATTATGGCATGTTTTAAAGATGGCATATGCAGATAAATTTGTAAAAGAGGCAGAAGATGGTTTAGAAACTCAAATAGGTGAGCGAGGCGTGAAGCTATCAGGTGGACAAAGACAGAGAATTGCAATTGCCAGAGCCTTTTTGCGTGATCCGAAAATCTTAATGCTTGATGAGGCTACTGCAAGTCTTGATTCAGAATCAGAAGCTATGGTACAGAAAGCTTTAGCAAGTCTAATGAAAAACAGAATGACTTTAGTAATTGCTCACCGTCTAAGTACAATTGTTGACGCAGATAAAATTTATTTTATTGATCATGGAACTGTTTCCGGCTCTGGTACTCATGATGAACTAGTAAAATCAACACCTCTTTATGCGGAATATGTTCATAATCAATTTAAAAAATAATAGATAAAATAGCGGCTCTTAAGTCGCTATTTTTTGTATAAATTAAAATAAGAGTTTTATTTACACTTTTAGGATATGATTATAAATAGGAAAGTAAAAGTAATAAATTTAAATAGAGGTAATTATGAAATATTTAACGTTAAATAATGGTGTTAAAATCCCGATTTTTGGCTTTGGAACTTACGAAATTAGCCCAGACCAAACAAAAGAAGCCGTTTTGTCTGCTTTTAAAGATGGCTACTGTTTAATTGATACAGCACAATATTATCAAAATGAACAGCAGGTAGGGGAAGCAGTACGTGCAAGTAATCTTAATCGGGATGAAGTTTTCATTACCACAAAGACCATGACTGATGGATATGAAGCAACTAAGCAGGGACTAGATGAATCTCTAAATAAAAGTGGTTTAGATTATTTTGATTTAGTCTTAATTCATTGGCCAATGGGCCACGATTTAGATACTTGGCGTGCTCTAGAAGAAGCATATAAAGCTGGTAAAACGCGAGCTATTGGCATCAGTAATTTTAATAGTCGGCAAACTTTAGAATTAATTAATCATGCAGAAATTCGGCCCATGGTTGATCAGATTGAAACTCATCTTTTCTTACAACAATGGAAAATGCATGAATTTTTGAAAAAAGAAAATATTGTTCATGAAAGCTATAGTCCCTTAGGTAATGGACAACAGAATCTAATGACTAATCCAGTTTTACAAGAAATTGGTGAAAAATATGGTAAATCACCAATTCAAGTGATTTTACGGTATTTAGTCCAAAATGACATTGTCACTATTCCTCGTTCTACTAATCCAGCTCATATTAAAGCTAATATTGATATTTTTGATTTTGAATTAGATAAAGAGGATCTTAAGCAACTTCGTGCTTTAGATGAGCGTAAGCCAATTGATGGGTGGCCAGCAGAAATGCGAGAAGATGAGGATTATTAAGCCATAGAACATAATAGAAAAAGATAAAAGAGTAATTGTAGTCTCATAGATGGTATGAGATAGACAATTACTCTTTTTCATTATTTACTTAATTATTAAGCGAGTCTCGTAATTTTTCTAAAAATAAGTTACCTAAATTAGATAGTTTACGATTCTTTTTCCAAATAACAATATTAGGATCAGTAACTTTTGGAGATAGAGGTCGAGCCGTTAAGCCTTCTAGTTTCTTATCGTATAAATTATTATAAGAAATTTGGACGCTATGACCTTCACCGGCTAATAGAGACGCAGTATAAGCTAAATTGCTGTTTGCAACCGTATTAACTTTATCATATAAGTTGCCCCACCAGTTTCTAAATTTATCATTAACTAAGCTCTGCCCAGAAGAGATAATAGGATATTCAATTAAATCAGTTGGAGTAATCTTATCTTTTTGGGCTAACGGTAGTTTCTCACTAAAGATGGCATAAAATTGATTTCTCTCTGGTAAAATTAAACTTTCAAAATCTTCTATAGGCCGGTCACCCATAATAATCCCAAAATCAAGCGAACCATCGTTTACTTTAGCCTCAATATCATCAGCATTGCCATCATAAAAGTTAAAGTGAACCTGTGGTGTAGTTTGAATAATTTGATCGATAATTTTAGTAATAGGTTTAATTTCAAATGATTGCCCTGTCCCAATATTTAAGTTACCGGTAATTATTTTAGAACTAGTTAAAGCTTGGGTAGTTTGTTCTTCCATATCAATCATTTCTTGAGCACGATCGCGTAAAAAGTAGCCTTCCTCTGTTAAAGAAATTTGCCGATGACCGCGGGTAAATAAAATAACGCCAAGTTCTTCTTCTAAATCTTTGATCTGTTTTGATAGTGAAGGTTGGGCAATATGGAGACTCTCAGCAGCTTTACTAATATTTTTTTCTTGACAGACAGCTAAAAAGTAACGCAGTACTCTAAGTTCCATTAATTAATCCTCCTATAGTTACTATCTATATTTCAATATATATTTTTAGTCTTTCACATAGATAACTTTTACTTTTATAGTACTAATTAAAGAGGAAAAAGTGAAGGAGAAAATAACAATGAGTTTAAAAGATAAAGTAATTATTATTATGGGAGCGTCGAGTGGAATTGGCGCTGCAACTACTAACTATTTGGCTAATCACGGCGCTAAACTAGTGATCGCTGCTCGAAGAAAAGATCGATTAGATGAATTAAAAGACGCACTCCCTGAAGCTTGCATTAGCACAATTAAAGCAGACGTAACTAAATTTGAAGAAGTACAAGCTGTTGTTGACTACACTGTAGATAAATTTGATCATGTGGACGTAATGTTTAATAATGCTGGGATTATGCCTACTAATCCATTAATCAAAGGACAAAGACAAGAATGGCAGAATATTTTAGATATAAATGTTATGGGTGTTCTTAATGGAATTGCGGCTGTCTTACCAGTAATGGTTAAACAAAAATATGGACATATTATTGCCACCGATTCAGTTGCTGGACATGTAGTTGTACCTAATTTAGCAGTTTATAATGGTTCTAAATTTGCTGTTCGTGCAATTATGGAGGGATTAAGACAAGAACAAAGAAATAATGGAATTAAGACTTCAATTATTTCTCCAGGTGCTGTTCGCACGGAATTATTCAATTCAATTAATGATCCTAAAAATCGTCAAGCTGAAATTGAAGTTGAAAAAGCGATTGGATTAGATCCAGAACAAATTGCTAAAGCAGTAGCTTATGCCATTGATACACCTAAAGATACAGATGTGAATGAGATCATTATTCGTCCAATTGGACAAGGGGTTTAAAAGGATTTTATTGGTGGTTAGAATTATGTAAATTTGTTTTGAACTAATAATTGTGATAATAATAGATAAAACTCAACACTTTACTATAAGTAAGAAGGTCGATTTTATGCCTATCAAAAAGCCACTAGCAGATTTAATCCGACCAAAAAATTTATCACAATTTGTAGGTCAAACTAAGCTAATTTCTGAAGGAAAGCCCCTTTATCAGATTATCAAGAATCATGTTCCAATTTCGCTCTTATTATGGGGACCGCCTGGAACAGGAAAAACAAGTCTAGCGCAAATTATTGCTCGAGAATATGATTATCCGCTAGCCACTTTTAATGCTTCAATTGATAATAAAGCAAAGCTAATGCAAATCATTAATACTTATCCCTATCAATCATTTGTTCTACTGATTGATGAAATTCATCGTATGACGACAACATTGCAGGATTATCTTTTGCCTTATTTAGAGAACGGGCAAATTCTTTTAATTGGCGCAACTACTGAAAATCCGATTATGTCAATTGTTCCTGCTGTCCGCTCACGTTGTCAGATTTTTGAATTTGAGATTTTGGACGATAAGAATATTAGTGAGGTTTTAGTCCGAGCTCTAAAAGAGGTATTCCATTTAGATGAAAAACAAATAGATAAAGAAGCAATTAACATTATTGCTCGCTCAGCAGATGGAGATTTGCGTGTAGCATTAAATCTATTAGAAACTATTCATGCAGTTAATGGAGAAGAGATTTCAGTTAAAAATGTTAAGGAATTTGTAAAAGGTCAACATTTTGCTTATGACAGAAAAGCAACTAAGCATTATGACTATTTAGCAGCTTATTCAGATTCAATGGCGGGGTCCGATACTGATGCAGCCTTGTATTATCTTACCGTCTTACTTAAAAACGGAGATCTACCGTCAATAGTACGGCGTTTGCGAGAAATTCCATACACATATGTTGGCTTAGCTAATCCAGAACAAGTAACGCAAATAGTAATTGCAGCTAATCAAGCAGAAAAAATAGGGATGCCAAAGGCAAAATATCCTTTGATGTTTGCAACTATGTTAATGTGTTTGTCCCCTAAGTCAGGTGCTTTTGATGAAATTTGGGCAAAGCTTGATAAAGATACTACTCATCCTAATAAGCATCCCATGCCACGTGGATTACGAGATATGCATTACAAACATTCAGAAGAAATAACTGGTGGTGGGTTAATAGATAATCCATTTACACAACCATTTCAAATTGCAAAACAAAATTACATGCCGAAAGGCCTTGAAGGTAAAAGATATTACTTTGCAAAAGATAATGTTAATGAGAAAAAGCTAGAACAACAATATTTGAAACTTCATAAATATATTTATGGTAAGGAATATGGAGAGTAGGTCATTTTAATAGTTATGCTAAAATGAAGGTGAAAGAGAAAAGAAGGTAATATAATGAAAATAGACGTATTTGCACATATTTTAACACCGGATTTCTATCAGACTATGTTAAAAATTGATGCTACAATTCCACAAAAATATCCTTTTATCAAGATAGAAACTCTAGTTGATTTAAATCAAAGAATAGCTAATTGGCCGGATAAAAATACTAAGCAGGTAATTTCATTTGCTAATATCAATCCAGAAGACTTTGTAGATGGAGAGAAAGCTAGTCAAATTGCACAAGAAGCAAATCAAGAACTGTCTACTATTGTAGCTTCTTATCCTGATTATTTTGAAGCGGGAGTAGGGATGCTAGCGCTAAATAACGTTCCTGCTTCGCTCGAAATCTTAGAGAAAATTAAGGCCGATAAAAATTTAGTTGGCGCACAGATTTTTACCCGGCATTTAGGTAAAAGCATTGCTGATCCTGAATTTGCACCAATTTTGTTGAAAGCAGCTGAACTACATCTTCCTTTATGGCTACATCCCGTTTTTGATAATCGAAAGCCAGATAATAATCTAGTATTTTCTTGGGAATATGAACTATCGCAGGCTATGTTGCAACTAGTACAAAGTGATATCTTCAAAAAAGCACCTAACTTGAAAATTTTAGCTCACCATGCAGGAGCGATGGTTCCCTTCTTTAGTGGTAGAATTAATCACATTTTAGATCCAGAACATGCTGAAATGTTTAAGAATTTCTATGTTGATACGGCTATTTTAGGTAATACGCCAGCTTTGCAATTAACAATAGACTATTTTGATATTAATCATGTCGTGTTTGGAACTGATGCTCCGTTTGCAGTGATGCCATCGGGAGCTGATGAGATTGTATCGAATGCAATTGAAAATTTAGATATCTCGGATTTATATGATAAAAAGATCTTTGAAACTAATTATTATCATATGCTTGAGAGACAATAAGGGAGAGAGTGTATATTATGACGGCAAATGAAAAAATTATCGCACTAGTTAAGCCTGAATATTTAAATAAAATACCTAAGATTTTTCGTAAGCACGCAACTGAAAATACTTGTAAATTAATTGCTAAGGAGCATCCGGATTTATATAAAGCTTTTGAAGAAGAAGCTAGTGCAGAAGAAAAAGAAAA
>DBFNNF010000094.1:0-3628 GCA_048407585.1 Lactobacillus johnsonii
TTTTAAAAATATTAGGACTAGTCGCTGGTATTGGTCTAGGACTGGTAATTGTTTTTCAAGTTATATTAGCTATGAACACGAATGCTATTAAAAATAGTAGTCCTACCGCTGTTAATTCTGCTACAAGTAATAGTAGTGACAAAGAAATTATTGCAGAAGCACTCAATACCGATTTCAAAAGCTATAAATTTAATGTAAAGAATTCGCCCGGAATTCAAGCTACAAGAACTTGGACTGGGGAATATCAAAATGATCCACTTAAGGCACAAGCTAAAGTTGATAAGACATCTATGTGGCTAAATGAAGACAAAGTATATCAAAAAATGTGGGATAATACTGGTAGTCCAAAGTGGAAAGCTTCTTCTACTATGACTCCGAATAAAGTAGTTAGCCAATTCGACCCAGCAATTATTTTAAGTGGAAGTAAAGCAATTAAAGGCGATATGAAACTTAAGAAATCTGGCTCTATCTATCGCGTTAGCTACAGTGGTAATAGTCTAAAGTTCTGGAATAAGACCCACAGTAAGCTAATTAAAAAGCTTAAAGGTAATGCATCCGGATTAGATAATGAGGGAGCCCTTAAAAGGTTAAAGGTTGAGTATACCTTAAAAGAAAAGGGTGGTCACTTAGTCTTGACGAGCTTTTCATTCTACTTGCGTTTTGCTTATGCTGGATACGATATTTCTCAAGAGGGGACATATACAGAAATTAATGCAATTAAGGTAAGTACTCCAAAAGCATTGCGAGCTAAGACAGCCACAAAGAAGAGTCATAGAGTATACCATCCAAAAGCCGATGATAGTTTTGATATTGATATTGGCTCTGGAAATTCAAATACTCAGTCTAGTCAATCAAGTGAAAGTTCTTCAAGCAGTAGCCAACAATCCAGTTCATCGCAAAGTAGCAAATCAGAAGAACATAATGATGAAAGTCAACGTTCTCAAAGTCAAAGTAGTACATCAACGCAATCTTCTGACAATAAAGAATCTAGTCAGCAATCGCAAACCAATAATAGTAACAACAGCTCAGATACGAACCACAATAATCATCAAGGGCAAGCACAAAACAATCAACAATCTGCTGCTAGTGAGCAAAGTCATTAATTAAAAAAACGATTTGAAGATCTAAAAAAGGTCTTCAAATCGTTTTTTCTATGTACAAATTAATTTTTGCTTTTTATAGAATCTCGTATCAGTTTAAGAAATAGACTTGCAACATTTGATAGTTGATTTCTTGAACTCCAAATCAACCGATTATGGTCAATAATTTTAGGCTCAAGTGGTAAAAAGCATAAGTTACTCTTATCTAAAGGAAGCAAATCTTTATATATCAATAGGCAATAAGGGCCCTTGTCTACGAGATACTGCAAATTATCAGGTAAGTTAAATGTAGCCACGATATTTAACTTTTGTGGCTCAGCATACCAATCTCTAAAGTTATCAGAATCAGCCGTATGTTTCGACATAATGATAGGATAATGTTGTAAGTCTTCGGCAGTAACATAGGAATGATCAGCTAATGGGTGATTTTTACTTACAATCACACCATATTCATTAATTTCAGGAAGGGTCAGACTATTAAAATTTTGAGTAGTATCATATTGGCCCATTGTAATTCCAAAGTCTAATAGTCCGCGCTCAAGCTTGCTTTCAATCATGGATGAATTTCCATTAAAGAAGTGAATCTTCACTTGAGGATAGTTCTGTAAAATTTGATGGATAATATCCATTACACGTTTAATTGCAATACTTTCTCCTGCTCCGATGTATAATTCACCGGATATAATTTGAGAACGTTTTAGATTTTGTTGTGTTTTATTGGTCAAAGAAATTATTTCTTCTGCATGTTCCTGAAGATAATATCCTTCTTGAGTAAGAGTAATTTCCTGATGTCCACGATAAAACAAAGTTACGCCAAGTTCAGCTTCTAAATTTTTCAATTGGCGTGAAAGCGATGGTTGACTAATATGAAGAGCTTCAGCTGCCTTTGATATGTTTTTTGCTTCACAAACCGCAAGAAAATATCTTAAAACTCTTAATTCCATGGAGTTTTCCTTCCTTTTTTACATAAAGTATACACTTTTATTATAGGCTAAATATTAGAGTTGAATTAATCAGAAGATTTATATCTATTTATTTTATTTAATGCCGCTTTTTGTTTTTTTTGATCTACATGAGTATATAAATCGGTAGCTGTTGTTCCTTTCTGACCTAATTGCTGTGCTACTAGCACTTGATCCTTAGTTACTTCATAAAGCTCACTAGCTAGGGTATGTCGTAATTTATGGGGAGTGAGAGGTTTCCCAAATGCTGCAGAATACTTGTTAACCATTTTCTCAACTGCATTAGTGGTTATTCTTTTAGTCTTTCCATGCCATCTAGTTAGAAAGAAAGCAGTGTCTTCTTTTTCAGCATGATACCGATCAGCCCGTATTTCCTTATATTTCTTTAAATAAGGAATCGTCCATTCAGCAATAGGTACACTATCTTTTTGACCACCTTTGCGTGTAACGTCCAGCATAGCATCTTTTAAATTAATATTACGCATGTTTACGCCAACACATTCAGAAACTCTAATTCCAGTTCCCAAAATCAATGCAATAATAGCCATATCTCGCTCATGATTCTTTTTAAAGGCGGGTAGGGATTGCTTATTACATTTATGTATATATTCATTTTCAATAAAATCTAAAAATTGGTACTTTAAATCTCCCATATACATATGGGACTCTAAAACATGAGCTCTATAATTTAATGTCTTAGTATCATTTAATGAGTTAATCTTTAGCATTACATTACGGTCAAAATATGGTTCACCATGATTATTGTCAGAAGTAATCGTTAAGAACTTATAGAGGGAGCGTAGAGCATTAATAGAACGATTAATGGTAGTTGGCGAATTTAAGCGGCCTTGTTGGTTTTTAGTATGTTTAAGATGATGAATGTACAGCATAACATCATTTCTTTGTAGATTTTCCAACGTCGTTACTTCAATCTCTTTATTAGAAGAAACAGTAGCAATATTGTTTTGTCTTAGCCAGTCGAAAAAACGGCGAATTTCAGTTAAATATTGATAGTTTGTAGTTAATGAATGAGAAGTTCCTAGATTGTATTCCTTTACAAAATCTGGCATATTGGCCAATTCTTGCTTAATAAGTTCTAAGTATTTATTAGTTTCCAAATTATAGTCTCCTCGAACGTAGGTTTGTATAATATTATATCTTATTTATTAATTTAAAAAAAGATTTGTTACTGTCCCCTAGCAGGAGAGAGGGGAGACAAGCTAGTATACTATGGAAAAGGCTGGTAATTAGTTATAAAGCGTATGGAATTTAGATAGATTTACAACTATAACAGGATTAGAACAATAAATTAATCTAAAAAGAACGGATTTTTAGTATAGATAAAGATTATTTAAGAAAAATCATTAAGTAAAAAAGTAATTAGTGCTGTAAATAAGCGTAGTTTCAAAGTATGAATAATAAAATTAACTATAATGTATGAGAATTTAAGGTTAAATAGGAGATAAACATAAGCCGAATAAGGGTATTAAAGGATAATAAAAAGTATTAGTTCAAAAATGATATAGTAAAATATTTAAAATATCGGACTGAATTACATATGGTTAG
>DBFNNF010000095.1:0-5446 GCA_048407585.1 Lactobacillus johnsonii
TTATGCTTTTAATACAAGAGTTAATAAAGTTGAAAATTAAAAAAAGCAGATCGACTGATCTGCTTTTTTGTCTGAATAATTAAAGTCCAAATGGGATCTTGTAAAGGAAAATTCCGATGATTGCACCTAGAATAGGGGCAACAACAGGAACCCATCCATAGCTCCAGTGAGCATCCTTTTTATTAGGAATTGGTAAGATTGAGTAAACAAGTCTTGGACCGAAGTCACGTGCTGGGTTAAGGGCTGGGCCAGTTGGACCACCAAGTGCCATAACTAAAGCAGTGATTAAGAATCCTACACCGATATTGGCAATGTCAACTGCTTGTTTGAAGAACATACCCTTGTATAAACCGATTGCAACAAACATCAAGACACCAGTACCGACAAGCTCAGAAATGAAACCATTCCATTTACTGTTAACACAGTCACTAGTAGCAAAACATGCAAAAACAATGTTAGAGTCGGTAGATTTTTTGATGTATGGCCAGTAAATAGTGATAATAAGAAGTTGGCCACAAATTGCACCAAGGACTTGTGAAATAATGTAAGGTGTTACTTGTGCCCAAGGGAAGACACCAGCAGTAGCTTGAGCAAGTGTAACGGCTGGATTAAGGTGGTTACCAGAAATTGATCCAAAAAGCATTGCTGGAAGCATAACACCAAAACCAAAACTGAAGGCAATTAAAATCCAACCCCCATTGGCTTTGCCATCATGAGCATTACCAGTAGTTCCTTTTAAAAATGAGTTGGCAACGGCACCGTTACCAAACATAACCATGATTAGCGTACCGAAAAATTCGGCAAAATACTTGAGCATCCAACTATGTTCCATAAGATACTTTTTCCTCTCTTGAAAAAATAAGTGAAAAATAAACACAAGTACTGATTATACCTAAGTTTACAAAAAAAGCATAGATATTTTTTAAAGAATCTTGCAATTTTAAGCAAAAAGTTTGCATAATAAGAAGATAAATGTCCAAGCTCTAATTACCAAATGTAATAAGGGCTCTTTTTGTTATTGAGGGAAGTGCTTTAATGAATAAAAAACAGATTACGATGGTGACGGTAGCGTTGATGCTAGGGAACGTTATGGCAGGTTTAGATGGAACTATTACTAATACGGCTATTCCTGCCATCGTTTCAGCGTTACATGGGATCCAATTTATGGGGTGGATTGTGGCAATCTACCTCTTAGGAATGTCTGTTTCAATACCAATTTGGACAAAAATTGGAGAAAAAATTACTAATAAATTAGCTTTTGAGATTGCACTAGTGCTGTTTGTTTTAGGTTCAACGCTTGAAGGACTAGCACCTAATATCTACTTTTTCTTAGTTGCCCGAATGATTATGGGAATTGGTGGTGGAGGAATGGGGTCCTTGCCTTATATTATTGCAGGATACGTCTTTCCAAATATTAAGAAAAGAACCCAAGTTTTGGGATATTTGACAGCTAGTTTCAATGGAGCAGCAATTTTAGGACCTTTAGTAGGAGGTTGGCTAATTGATGCTTTATCCTGGCACTGGGTATTTTATATTAATATTCCAATTGGTTTAGTTGCTTTGTTAATTTCCTTGATCTATTACAAGCCAGTTACACCAAAAACTGCCCCAGTTTTTGATTTACAAGGGGCATTTTTGCTAGTAAGTGGTTTAATTATGTTTTTAATGGGAATTCAACTCTTGGGATTAACTGCAACTTGGATTGTAGTAGGGTTGATTCTATTTAGCTTAGTTTTATTGATCTTTTTCTTTTTGCATGAAGCTAAAGCAGAAAATCCAATTATTCCTTTATCTATTTTTAGCAATCATGATCTAAATGGGGATTTGATTTTATTTGCGACTACGTGGGGTGCTTTTATTGCTGTAAATACATATTTACCAATGTGGGCTCAAGCTCTTTTAGGAATGTCGGCTTTAATGGGTGGGATGACGTTAATTCCTAACTCAATCGTTGAAATTATTGCATCCCAAACAGTTGCTACAATTCAGGAGAAAATTAGAACTTTTACGCTAGTAATGATCGGAATTGTTACAATGATGATCTCATCAGGTGGTCTTTTCTTAGCTAACAACCACACACCTCTCTGGATATTAATTGTAATCGGTGCATTTTCCGGCATTGGAGTAGGATTTATTTTTGTTGCACTTCAAGTAAAAGTACAAATCGATGCTGGAATGGAAGATATGGCAACTGCTACTTCAACTTCTTATTTAATTAGAATTTTAGCTCAAACTGTTATGGCAGCGGTATACGGGGTCATCATGAATTTAGCGTTAGCTAGTGGAATTAATACCCATTCAAATATCACGATGCATATGATGAATGAACTAAGTGACGCAAAATCAGCTAAATTATTGCCACAGTCTTTACTACCAGCAATGCGTAAAATTTTTCATAGTGGTATACACGAAATTATGGCTGTTTCATTCATTTTATTGTTAATTGCAACCATCTTTAATTTTTATTTCAATTTTAAACAACCAAATAAGAAAATTAATAGATCGTCAAAATAAAGCTTGTGTTTAAGGAATTAAGCAAGTATATTTTAGATAAGATTATTAGCCTTGATTATTGCAAAATAATTGGGGCTTTTTATTTCATAGAAAAGTAGGTGTACTGATGACAAAAAAGCAAGTAACGATGGTCACATTTGCTATGGTTTTGGCTAATGTAATGGCGGGATTAGATAGTACGATTATTAATACAGCGATTCCAGCTATTATTGCAGACTTACATGGAATCCAATTCATGGGGTGGATAATTGCCATTATGCTCTTAGGAATGTCCGTTTCAACCCCAATTTGGACTAAAGTTGGGGAAAAGATTGGTAATAAGTCGGCTTTTGAATTATCGTTACTCTTTTTTGTATTAGGGTCACTTTTTCAGGGACTGGCAAATAATATGTATTTTTTCCTTTTAGCTCGTGCTTTAATGGGAGTAGGGGCTGGAGGAATGGGTTCGCTACCCTACATAATGGCTGGTTTTATCTTTGATAATATTAAAGCAAGAACAAAAATTTTAGGTTATTTAGGGGCTGCCTTCAGTGTAGCAGCTATTATCGGACCGCTAGTTGGTGGTTATTTGGTTGATTCACTTTCTTGGCATTGGGTCTTTTATATCAATATTCCGATCGGACTTTTAGCAATTTTTCTTTCATTGCTCTACTATCGTGAAGGTACAATTAAAGAGACTCCAAAATTTGATGTATTAGGTTCTTTCCTAATTATTGTTGGTTTAACTTTACTTTTATTGGGAATCCAACTACTTGGCTTAACTAGTAGCTGGATTGTGATCAGTTTAGTTATTGCTGGTATAGTTTTACTGGTCTTATTTTTTATGCATGAGGAAAATCATCCCAATCCAGTTGTACCGATTAGCATGTTTAAAAATCGTGCTTTAGTTGGAGATTTTTTACTTTTTATTTTTAGCTGGGGAGCTTTTTTAGCTGTAAATACTTACTTACCAATGTGGGCACAGGGATTACTTGGAGCAACTGCATTAATTGGTGGAATGACGCTAATTCCTAATTCTTTAGTTGATGTTGTAGGGACTTTAGTAGTTAACCCCTTAAAGGCACGCTTTAGTAATCGTAGTTTACTATCAATGGGATTAGTATGTATTCTCATTTCTTCACTAGGTTTGGCCATTGCTCCGCAAAATACTAATATCTGGTGGCTTTCAATTATTGGAACTTTTTCTGGCTTTGGTGTTGGTTTTATTTTTGTTTTACTTCAAATAAAAGTTCAGGTTGATGCTAGTGAAAAAAATATGGCGCCAGCAACTTCACTCTCGTATTTAATTCGTATTCTTGCTCAAACGATAATGGCAGCTGTTTATGGTGTAATTATGAATATGGAATTAGCGCGGGGTGTAAGAGAGAATCATGGAATAACAATGAGCATGCTTAATAAATTAAGTGATGCATCTTCCGCAAAAAGTTTGCCGCAAGACTTGCTGCCAACGATGAGAAATATTTTTCATTTAGGACTTCAAGAAATTATGTGGTGTGCAACTGCTCTTTTGGTAGTAGCACTTTTATTAAACCTTGTTTTTAATAAAAGTGATAAGTAAGGATTTAAGATCAAATATAAAATAGTTACAGAAAATTTAGCTATTCTTAATAATTTGATTTTTTATTAAAAATATCTTTTAATTAGAGAAGTAAATTATAATTTAGAAAAGAGAAGGATTCTTATTTTAGACGAACAACCCGCCCGATGGGGCTCTAAAAATTATTATAAAGTCAAAGATTTATATTATAGTGCTTTTCCGGAATGGGAAAGGTTTTCTTGGTTCTCAATGGTATTAATGAGTTTTCGAAGAAAACTAAAGCTGAACGCTGTCTATGATGGAGAAATATTTTGTGGGATGATTTGTTACTACATTAGTGATTCTACTGTATACTTAGCCTATTTAGCTGTTACTGCAGAATTGCGTGGTAATGGATATGGAAGCAAAATTTTACATATGCTTGAGGAAAAATATCCAGAGCAGCAAATTGTATTAGATATTGAACCACTTGATCCTGATGCAGAGAATTATCATCAACGTGTTAGCCGATTGCGGTTTTATCAAAAGAATGGCTGGCGTAGAACTCACCAGATGTTAATTGATGCAGATGGTGAATTTGAAGCACTAGTAGATCAAAACCATTTTGATAAAAAAGATTTTGCCAAAACATTGAAACAAATGAGTTTAGGTTTTTATCGTTTTAGAATTGAAAAATAATATTTTTAGTCACTCAATTATTGAGTGACTATTTTTTATAAAAAAGTATAAAAATGATAATACGAGATGAGATACATGAACCCATATAATTCTACATTTGGTGATATGTATTAAAAAGTAAAAAGACATGAAACGGGGGATTGTTTCATGCCTTTTTACTAAAGAATATTATCTGTAATGTAAGTAAGAACACCTTGGTCATTATTTGATGTAGTTGTATGATTTGCAATCTGTAAAACGGCCGGATCTGCATTTGCCATGGCAACTCCATCTCCAACTTCCTTAATCATTTCTAGATCATTCCCACCATCACCAAAAGCAGTCATTTCAGATAAAGGAATATTAAGTAGTGTGCCAAGCTCCTGTAAGCCGTGAGCTTTATGGATTCCAGGCTGAATGATGTCGATATCACCATGACCACTGCTTGTAACATCGCAATAATCAGATAGGTTTTCTTTTAAGAAATTTACATAATAAGCAGTTTTATCGTCAGGACAAGAAATAGCGAATTTAACAATATGGTCCTTAATATCTGCTAAATCATTAATTTTTTTAAGATGATAATAGTAGTGAGTTGATACATCATAGTAGCGGACTGAATATCTAATTGGAAAATACGCACTTTTAACTCCAGAAACTAAAAATTCTAGTTCTGGTTGTTTTAATAAAAAGTTGTAAATTACTTTACTTGATTCATTTGAAAAATAATTCAGTTTT
>DBFNNF010000096.1:0-1237 GCA_048407585.1 Lactobacillus johnsonii
ATTTAAAAATAATCATGAATTAAGTTTACATAGCAAAAAAGCATTACCTTCTACTTATTATGTTGACGGGCCAAATTTTTATTCTGGTCCAAATAAAATAAGTATGCCCGAATCCTTTAAACAGAGAATTTTTTCAAAAGCAACTGAACTACTGGAAGAACGATTAGACATATGTAGTGATAGACAAGCTGATACTTTTAGAGCACTCAAACTAAAAGATATTATCAACAAGGCAGATTTCAATCATGGAAAATTAGTGGTTATTAAAGTTAAAAATTCTCACTCAAAATGTACAGTCATAATCCTGAATATGCCCCTTCTGTTTATTTAACCTTAGTTCCTAAAACAGTAGAAAATGAAGCGCTAGAGCTTCAAAAAATTAGAAAAAAGCATCAGGATGATCCAAAATTTGATTTTAAAAAAACAAGTTATCGGACAAAAGAATTAAGATGTGCTGATCATAACGATGATATAGGTCATGCAGATATAGCAGATGCTGACTACATCATGAAATATGGTATTGATGCAGAAAATTTATAACAGATAGAGAGGTATCTTAATATGGTTCAAAGTAAGGAAGAACATCGAAGAATAAATCGTGAAAATATGCGCAAAACTAACGCTAACAGAAAAGCAGCGGCTCTTGCTGGTGATGAGGAGGCCATTGCTTCTATACAAAAAGATAATGAGTATCACAAAGAATATAACCGCAAGAAGCGATCAGACTTAAAAACAAGAGCTGATAAAGGTGATCTTGAAGCAAAAAAAGAGTTAGACAAAAAAGATAAGGCTTCCCTGCTATCTTTTACTTTTAGTTTTATTGAAAATAGAGCCGATTTAAAACAACTTGATGAATTAGAAACTCTAGTAAATATACGACGTCAACAATTATCAAATAATAAATCAAAGGGGGAATAATAATTGATTACTCGTTCTGAACTTAAAGAAAGAGCTAAAGCTGGAGACGAAGATGCTGCAAAGCAATTAGAAGAATTGAGAGCTAAAGATCGTGAAGCAAAACGTAGATCCCGTGCAAAGATAAAAGAAAGAGCTAAAGCTGGAGATAAAAAAGCTATTAAATCTTTAAAAAATGAGCAAGCTGCCGTTAACAGAGGCGTAAAAGCGTATTGGGAAAGAATTGATGCTGCAATAGAAGCTGGAGATAAAGATGCTTTAGCTACAAAGCAGCGTTTTCAAGCTAACGGATACTACTCAGGCGTTAAAAATGCAATTTTGA
>DBFNNF010000097.1:0-3248 GCA_048407585.1 Lactobacillus johnsonii
TTTTAAAAACAAAACATAGTGTAGTTCGCTTACTAGTATGGCTACTACCATTAATTGCTGTCTTAATGATGACTGCTGTTTTCTGGGATAACCAATATCTAGTTCAATTAATGATGGGACAATGGAGTTATTTCTGGTTGAATATGTCGATTGGACTACTTGTTGGCCTTAGTACTTATTATCAAAAGCAAGCGACGAAATTTAGAGAAATATTGACGTCTCCACAAGACTTATTAAGCTATGAAATTGGTAGAATTCTCCATGGAATTATTCAAGCATGTATCATGAGCGTGATTTTTATAGTTTTGATGATCTGCGTTCGTTTTATTTTTTCAAGTACCGAAGAAATAGGCTTCATGATTTGTTCAGTAATTGGAGTTTTATTAGCATCTTTATGGCTGGTACCATTTTATTCTTGGCTTGTAAGAATTACTAATCTATATTTTGCACTAGGAATTGGTTTTTTAGGATCCATTTTAGCCATGTTTTTAAGTCGTACGACTTGGAGCATGTGGTGGCCGTTTGATTGGGGGATGCTCTTAAATAATCTGTGGATAAAAGGCGACTTTGTCTTTGGATCATGGAGCTTAGTAATTTGCGGCTTAATTTTAGGAATTATCTTAAGTATTTTTAGTGCGTACTCTTTTAAAAAGCAATAACATTTTTTAGTAAAATAGTAACAAGTATCTAAATATTGAGGATTGAATTATGCAAAAAAATCAAATAGTTGACTTAGAAATTACAGACTTGTCTTATGAAGCAATGGGTGTTGCTCATCTAGATGGAATGACTGTTTTTGTGAATAATGCACTTCCTGGTGAAATCGTTTCTGCCAAAATTTTAAAAGTAAAGAAAAATTTTGCTTTTGCTAAAATTGAAAAAATTAAAAAAGAGAGTCCAGATCGGATTAACGTGAAAATTCGCCAATGGGTTCAAACTGGCTTAGCATCTCTTGCTCATATTAAGTATGATAAACAGCTTGAATTTAAACGTAATCAAGTTGTTAATTTACTACATAAAGCAGACTTAGATAATGTTAAAGTAGGTCAAACGATGCCTAGTCCAGAAGAAACGGGTTATCGGAATAAGGCACAAGTGCCAGTACGTGAAGTTAATGGCAAGCTTGATATTGGCTTTTTTAGAAAACATTCCCATGACTTGGTGCCGTTAACTAACTTCTTTACTACGGATCCAGAAATTGATCGAGTTTTAATTAAGGTACGTGACATTTTGAGAAAGAATCATGTGCCTGCTTATGATGAAAATCGTAATAAGGGAGAAGTGCGCTATCTTGAAGTTCGCCGCTCTAAAGCAACGGGCGAAATTATGGTTATTTTAGTATGCTTACATAAAGATTTTCCACAATTAAAAGAAGTTACTAAAGAAATTAGTGAGATCAAAGGTGTAACTAGCGTAGTTTTGAACCATAATCCTAAAAAGACGAATGTGATCTTAGGTAAAAAGGATTACTTGCTTTGGGGAGAACCACAAATTACCGATAAAATTGGGGATGTTAGTTTCAAAATTTCTCCACAAAGTTTCTTCCAAATTAATTCTCTTCAAACTCCTCGTTTATATGATTTAGCTATTCAAAAAGCTGATCTTAAGCCAGATGATGTCGTAATCGATGCTTATTCTGGTATTGGTACCATTGGGCTTAGTGTGGCTAAGCATGTTAAAGCAGTGAGGGGGATGGAAGTCATTGAGCCCGCTGTTGAAGATGCTAATGCCAATGCAAAATTAAATGGCATCACTAATGCAGAATATGTTGTAGGTAAAGCAGAAGAAGTAATGCCGCGCTGGGCTAAAGAAGGATTGAAAACTGATGTCATCTTCGTTGACCCACCTAGAAAGGGACTTACTCCAGAATTTATTGATGCTGCTGTAGAAACAAATCCGAAGAAGATTGTTTATATTTCATGTAATCCAGCAACCATGGTGCGTGACTTACAACTGTTCAAGGAACAAGGTTATGACTTTGACGAAATTGATCCAGTTGATATGTTCCCACAAACTCCTCATGTTGAAGCTGTAGCAGTGCTGGAGAAGAAATAACGATTATTAAAATTAAAAATATGCTGTATGATTTGTAAAAACATGCAGCATATTTTTTTGTCTCAAAAGGGTTGAGGATCTTGATATTCAAGAATTACAATTAAAGAAAGATAATAAAAGGAAAAGCTCTATAAAAAACTGGCATAACACGAAAAGGAAAATATTATGCATCATCTAAAAAAGTTTGTTCTATATATTGTCATGGCGCTTTGTGCTTTTTCATTGCTTTTATTTGTAATACCGGGCGATAAAATGAGTCCAGGAAGTCGAAATACACCGAAAGACCTTAAAAGCTACATGAAATCTCATCATATTAATGGGGTAATGTTAGTCAGTGGCAAAGATGGAAAACCAATTGTAGTGGAAAATAATGAAACTGGTAATAAAGGAAAGATAGTGAAAACTAATCAATTATTTCCAACTGCTTCTTTGCAAAAAATTATGACAGGAACTGGAATTTATCAACTTCAACAAAAAAAGCAGCTCAATTGGAATACTCCTTTATCTAAATATTTCCCTCAAGTTCCAGGCAGCAGTGATATAACGATTCGTGAATTGATGAATCATACAAGTGGATTGATTAATAATGCTCGTCCAAACGAACCTCTCAAAACACAACAAGAACAAATTGCTTATATGCTTGACCATATGCAATATGACCATCTTCATACTTGGGATTATCAGGATGTAGACTATGAATTATTGGCAGCAATTATTAGTCGAGAAAGTAATTTGACTTATAATAATTACATTCAAAAGCAATTTGCAAAGCCTCTTTATCTTAACCAGATAAAAGATTTTTCTGAAGTCAATAAAAAAGAAATTCCACAGCCATTGAACGAAAATGTTAGCTGGCATACAGTAACAGTGACTACATCTTCTGACTTTGGAGCGGGAAATTTATTTATATCTCCAAATGATTATTGGAAATTCGTTTATAACGAAGTTTTAAAAGATCCTAAGATGATTAACCAATTTTCTCAGCAAACTAAAGGACAAGAAGTAGCCTACTTTGGCGGAGTTTATTTTAAGGGAAATATAATTCGCGCAGAAGGTAGTATTCCAGGATATAATTCTTGCTTTGTGGCTGACTATAAAACTAAGCAAATGATAATGCTTTTCTCTAATAATATTGACTATCTAACTTTAAAGAGAACGTCTGACTATATTTTGCATCATTATTATGGAGAGCT
>DBFNNF010000098.1:0-2292 GCA_048407585.1 Lactobacillus johnsonii
AAAGAAAATCAAAAAATTGTTAATCTAATTATTATTTCTGACTCTGTTGGTGATACAGCTTTCAATATGGTACAAGCTGGTGCGGTGCAATATCCAAATGTTAAGTTTAACTACCGCCGCTATCCTTTTATTACCAATAAGGAAAAACTAGAAAAAGTTTTTAGTGAAATCACAGAATTTGAAAATGTATTAATTGCCTTCACTTTGATTCATGAAGATGAACAATTGGCCGTAATTAAATTTGCGCGTGAACATAATATGAAATACGTCGACTTACTATCTGGCGTAATTGATAATATTCATGCTTTAACTGGCGAAGAACCTAAACATGAAATTGGTGCTGTTCACCACATGGGTCAAAATTACTTTGATAGAATTTCTGCAATGGAATTTGCTGTTATGTATGATGACGGAAAAGATCCAAAAGGTTTCTTAGAAGCTGACGTTGTTTTACTTGGTGTTTCTAGAACTTCTAAGACCCCACTTTCTTTATTCCTAGCTAACAAGAATCTTAAGGTGGCTAATTTACCACTTGTACCTCAAACCCATATTCCAGATGAGATCTATAAGATTAATCCTAAGAAAATCATTGGTTTAACAAATGATCCGTCCGTTTTGAATGAAATCAGACGACAAAGAATGATAGCCTATGGTTTGAACCCAGATACTACTTACTCTAATATGGATTCTATCAATGCAGAACTTGAAGCAGCTAATAAACTTTATAAAAAACTTGGTTGCTATGTAATTAACGTTGCTCATCGTTCAATTGAAGAAACAGCAGCACTAATTTTAGAACACCTCGGCATTGACGACTACGCTAAGTAACAAATAAAATTAAACAATTTAAAAAGATCTTTCATTAAATTTTGAAAGATCTTTTTTATGCCTCTATTTATTTTTCGTCATATCCAAAATATTTTTTAGCCTGATCGCTCATCTTTTCTGGACTCCAAACTGGATACCAAACGAATTCGACATCAACATTTTGAACTTCAGGAACCTTCATAACCGCAGCATTAACTAATTCAATTAATACTTCTGTTAAAGGACAAGCTGGAGTGGTTAAAGTCATATTAATCAAACAAATTCCATCTTCATCTAAATCAATCTCGTAAACTAGTCCTAGATTAACAATGTCTACCCCTAACTCCGGATCTATGACAGTTGCTAGTTGATTGATAATATTTTGCTTAATTTCTTCACTAGTCCGCATTTTAAACATCTTTTCCAAAAATTCTAGCCTTAATAGCCTGTCCTGTTGGAGTGCCTGCTAATCCACCAATACCAGTTTCTCTTAATGATACTGGCATTTGATGACCAACTTTTTTCATAGCATCAATACACTCATCAGCCGGAATAACACTGGTACATCCAGCTAGTGCCATATCAGCCGCAATTAGTGCGTTGCCTGCTCCAATTGCATTTCTTTTTACGCAGGGTACTTCTACTAGTCCTGCTATTGGATCACATACTAGTCCCAATAAATTAGACATCGCAATCGCTAAAGCTTGAGAGCTTTGCTCAGGTGTGCCACCGGCTATTTCTACAGCAGCTGCTGCCCCCATTGCAGAAGCCGACCCCACTTCTGCTTGGCATCCGCCGGTTGCACCAGCAATTTCCGCGTTATTTCCAATAACTAATCCCATTCCTCCTGCAGTAAAGAGAAAGCGAATCATTTGCTCTTCAGTTAAGTCGAGCTTTTTTTCAAGCATAAATAAAATGCCTGGAAGTGTGCCAGAAGAGCCAGCTGTTGGGGTTGCACAAATCACGCCCATCGCAGCATTTACTTCATTTGTCGCTACGGCATTTTGCACAGCTTCCATCATAAAATCACCAGAAAGAGTATGACCTTTTTCACGATAATTCTTTATTTTAATCGCTTCACCGCCCGTTAAGCCAGTATGAGAAAATACTCCCTTACCAGTACTCCCCTTACTAACCGCAGCACGCATGGTTTCAAGATTATATTTCATTTTATTCCATACTTTTTCTCTGGATAGACCTGATAATTTGCATTCTTGTTCAATTATTAATTCTGAAATAGGTTTTTCTGTTTTTTCAGCGTCTGCAACAATTTCTTTAATATGATTGTACATTAGTTTCTCATTTCATAAACAAACAATGTTTTTATATTTTTTCTTGAGTTCTCCAATTAAAGAAGGCTTAAAATAGTTTTGAATATCATATTCATAGATGTAATATTCAGGGCTTTTATATATTCTGCTCTCATTAAAGGGTGCCTTTTGTTGTAAAAAGGACGTTAAGGATCTTTGATTTTTTATTTTTCTT
>DBFNNF010000099.1:0-4850 GCA_048407585.1 Lactobacillus johnsonii
AAAAATAGAAATGATAATTGGTGTTAAATTATTTAAAAGAACTAAAAATCGTATTGAATTAAATGCTACTGGAAAGGTAGCTGTTAAATATGCTAAGCAAGCTCTTAAAAGCAATCGCGATATTCTTACTAAGACGCGTGAATTTGCTAACAATATTCAAGAAATAAATTTAGGTTCATGCACACACTTTATAGAGAATTGGACTATTCCCTTAATACACGACCTCTACCCAACTACAAAAATCCAAAGCAAGGTTCAAGAAGATTTGCAATTAATTAATAATCTTAAAAACAAAAAATATAATCTTATTGTTACCCATTCATTACCAGATGAAGATAATTTCTATAGTCAACATTATTTTGATGAGCAAATACTTCTAACGCTTAGAAAAAGTGATCCCTTAGCTAAGAAACATAGCTTATCATTTCAGGATTTAAATGGCATGACTATTCTAGCTGCCCAAGAAGCAGGATTTTGGTTAGATAGATTTAAAACAAGTATCAAAAATCTAACTTTATTACCACAAGCAACTATGACTTCCTTAGATGAGCTTGTTCATGGATCAACATTACCTGTCTTCAATTCAACTCGTGCCATTCAAGACTATCCGGATCCTCCTCATAAAGTTAGTCGTCCCATTTCTGATCCAGGTGCTTTAGCAAGCTATTATTTAGTCTGCCGAAAAGAAGATAAAGAAAAATTAGATAGGCTTTTTAACAAAATCAACTCCCTTAATCCATAAAAAATACACGATCTTGTATTATCCAAAATCGTGTATTAATTAAAAATGATTCTAAATTAAAGATTGAATTTTCTCGCGTGAATTGAAGAAACGATAATTAACATTGCAGAAGCAATAAAGATAGAATACATAGTAGCAGGTGGAAAAATTGTTAAAGACAGAATCATCCCTAATACCTTTATTCCTAAGTCAACTGCTACTAACCCCCGTGACATATCGAACAAGGCCTTAAATCTATGTTTAGTGTTAACTTTATTCAAAGAATGAGAAATCCCGATATTGCTTAATGATACTAAAATAATGATAATTCCATAGAAAACTTGGGCAGTTGAGTTATTAAAATCACTAGCTACCATACTGGTAGAATATGGGAACAAAGAAGCAAAAAACAACATTATTAAAGTCCATGCTACAGTTCCATCTGAGATTTTATCAATTTCATGAAAAGCACGGTGATTATCAGCCCACATTAATCCCAACCAAAAGAAGGAAATTGCATAGGCAAAGAAGTTCATTCTTAAATCCCACAAATGTGCCCATGTAACTACTTTTGGTTTCTCTAATTCTAAAACCAAAATTGTCATAATAATTGCTAACACCGCATCAGTGAAAGCAGTTAATCTTTCTTTATTCATTTAACCCTCTCCTAGACCATTTATTCTACTTATACTAACAAAAAAAGAGTGTTTATTCACACCCTTTTTTAGATTAATAAAAACTTGGTTTTTCCCATTCAGTATTTGGCTCACCAATTCCCAAACTTTCGCGATGATAGTCTGCCTTATCTGTAAGTAAGTCAGCCGCAAATTTAGCTACTGCTTCACGACTAATTTGAGCATCTTTAAATGGCTCACCTTTCTTAGTTACATCTACTTCTAATTTAGATGGGGCGTTATAGAGCCAAGTAGTCCGTAAAATTACATAATCAAGATCTGAATCTTCAATAATTTTGGCAGATTCAACTAATGGCGTTTGCCAAATCAAACCAGTATTTGCTCGATACCATTTTTGGAAAGGTCCAGCAACTTCCTGATAAATATCTGGAATTGACATAATTACTAATCGTTTTACTCCAGTTTCATCCATGGCATTTACTACAACCTGAGCAATGTCAGGAGTAGCTACAAATGCTACAAAAACACCGTCTGTTCCATCAATCGCCTTTTTAACATCATCTTCATTAGTTAAATCTCCATCAACTAATTCTACTCGATCACTTGCAAATTGACTTAAGCGGCTATTTGCATTATGTCCGAATAATACTAAATCTGCATCGGTGTTATCTAATAAGTATTGCGCAGTTAGTTGGCCAATTTGGCCAGTTGCTGCTAGAATGGCATATTTCATAATTTCTCTCTTTTCTTTATTTAATTTACCTATATCTTAAAGTGATCGTGATTGTTAGTAAATTATCTATAAGTTATACTGCTATGCTAATTCTGTATAGAGTATGTTTTAAAAAACTAGAAAAGTGAGATGATTTGAAAAATTATTGCAAAGCCTTTCTTAGCTTTGCCAAATTCAAGGAATTACTGCCACAACCTAAATAATTCATCCCTGCTACGGACGAAAATCTTTTTAGGATTGCATCGGTTTCTTTTACACCATCGCCTGGAAATGCACCTTGCATAATTAGTGCATCTTCAATTCCTTTAAGCAAATTTGGATCGTTGGTTTGACCAATTCGTTCAATCAATGTCTTTAAAAATCCACTCATTTCATGCCAATAAGTAGGTGTTCCAAAAATAACTAAGTCTGCACCTTTTATTTTACCCAATACCTCTTCAAATTGATCATCTGGATAATGTTGACCAATCTGATAAATTTTATAATCAACTAAATTAAGTTGATCATATTCCATATTACGAAGTAATTTTTCTGCTAGTCGAACGGTATTCCCGTTTCGATTCTGACTAGCATTAACAAAAAGTATTTTTTTATTCATTTTAAACTCCCTTTACTTTTCGTATTTCTTCCAAAAAGGCTCATCTTTAAACCGTTCCTTTGTTCCATATTTAGCAAATTCAGTATCAAATTTACTAATTTTATCTGTTAATAACTGTTTATTGATTTCAAGCTCAATAATTTTTTTATCTACTTTTTGAATTTGATTGGATAGAATTTGCTTTTGTTCATTGAAAGAATTTCTATTGGAGTAGATGCATAAATGCACAAACTTAGAAATCGAGCTTAATGATAATCCTAATTTTTTCAAATTTAAGACCAAATATATTAAATTTAATTCGTAATTTCCATAAATTCTATAGTTATTACTATCACGTGGAACTGCTGGAATAATACCTTTCTGTTCATAAAAGCGTAAAGTATCTTTAGAAATACCAAAAAAATCTGCTGTTTCTTGGGTTGACATGGGTGTGTGTAACTTATCCACTCAACTATCACCTTATATTGTATCTTCTTTTTTACACGAAAAAGCATCCATCTTCATGATAGATGCCTTTCCTTAATTACTTACCGATCATCTTTTGATGCATTTTTTGAATTTGACTGTCTGTTTGAGCAATTCCCACAAAATGCATCTTGAAACGAATAGAAATTCTATTCAAACTACCATAAGTTGAATTAATGGCAGCTGTCTGATTAGAGTCCGCTCCTTGAACAATTGCATAAAGATCAGCATTTTTTAAATCATTATTAATCTGCATATGATCAATAAAAGTCGTCAAATACCCTGACATATTGGACCAATAGACTGGAGTCCCAATGACAATTACATCAGCATCTTTCAGTTGACTCCATACTTTATTGAAATCTCCTTCACCTTGACCAATTTGCGGAATATCATAATCACGTAAGTTGATTTGCTTATAAGGAAGTGACCCAAACAACTTTTTTCCCATTTCAGAAGTCGTACCATCTGTGTTCATACTTGCATTAATAAACACTCTTTTAGCGTTTTTCTGAGTATGAACTGGATTTTCAAATTGTTTGGACACACTACTTGTTGAAGATGAGTTTTGCGCAGAATTTTTAACAATCTTATTTGAACTACTGATAAAGTTTGATGTCGTAAACCTATTAAGGCCGATTCCAAAGATGATTCCAACTATAAGAACGCCAACGATAATTAACCAATTTTTTAGCTTCATTAACTATTTCTCCTGCAATAACTTTTCATTAAAGAAATTAATTACTGCTTCGCCTTCTTGCTTAACGAATTCAGGTTTCCAATAAGTTTCAATATGGTTAGCGCCTTTAATATAAACAATCTTTTTATCCTGAGTACCAGTTGCTTTCTTAAAGAAATCATCAGTCATATAACGGGTATCAGAGATATCACCAGCCACCATAAGAAGAGGTTGATTTAAAAGAGAAGCTTGATCTTCAACATCCCATGTCATTAATCCTAATAGACTCATCATAGTGTAGCGACTCTGAGCATTAGGGTGAAAATGAGTGTCTCCATAATATTCAACGCCATCACGATAAAGACCAGCTGGGATTTTTTCTAATTGTTCTTTAGTAAAGTGAGTTCTGTGAGTTAACAATTCACCGTGATATACAACCTCACCTGTTGTAGCAAACTTCTCACGAGCTTCAGTTGCTTCTTCTAAACGTTTTTGGATACCAGCAATATCAGAATCCTTGAAGCCGTTTCTTCTAACTCGGCCAGTATTAAACATACTGATAGTAGCAACCGCCTTAATACGCTTATCAGACTTAGAAGCTTGAAGAGTATAGCCTCCACCACCACAAATACCAAGTGCACCAACGCGTTTAGCATCAACACCATCTACTGACAGTAGAAAATCTAGTCCTGCATGAATATCTTCTACTCGATTAGCTGGTAAGTCAGTTTGACGCGGCATCCCTTCACTAGCTCCTTGATAGGCAGCATCAAAAGCTAAACTAATATATCCCGCTTCAGCAAGTTTTTGTGCAAATAATCCCGAGACTTGTTCTTTTACACCGCCATTTGGATGAGCAACAATTACGGCCGGATATGACTTAGTAATAGCATAGTCTACTGGCAAGTAAAGATTTGCTGATATTTTAATACCGTCCTTATTTCTATAAGTTACTGGTCTTAGATTAACCTTACCTGGCACATTTTCTGTAATTGCACCTGCATAAACTAAACCAAATT
>DBFNNF010000100.1:0-2843 GCA_048407585.1 Lactobacillus johnsonii
AAATTTAATTAAAAAGGTTGGTAAGTAATGACAGAATTAATCTCAATTAAAGATTCTTCTAAACATGTAGACCAAGAAGTTAAAATGCATGTTTGGTTAACTGATAAACGATCAAGTGGTAAGATTATTTTCTTACAATTACGTGATGGAACAGCATTTTTCCAAGGTGTTATTCGTAAGAATGATGTTTCTGAAGAAGTTTTTGAAGCAGCTAAATCTTTGCGTCAAGAAGCTAGTTTTTACATCACTGGTACTGTTCACGAAGATAAGCGCTCACACTTTGGCTATGAAATTCAAATTTCAGATTTAGAAATTGTTTCTAACAACGAAGGTTACCCAATTGGTAATAAGGAACATGGTGTTGACTTCTTACTCGATAATCGTCATTTATGGTTAAGATCTAAGCGTCCGTTTGCTATTATGCAAATTAGAAATACTATGTTTAAAGCAACTGTTGATTTCTTTGAAAAAGAAGGATTCATTAAGTTTGATGCTCCTATCTTCATGCATTCTGCTCCAGAAGGTACTACCCAATTATTCCATGTAGAATACTTCAATAATGATGCTTACTTGTCACAATCTGGTCAATTATATGGTGAAGCTGGTGCTATGGCTTACGGAAAAATCTTTACTTTTGGACCAACATTTAGAGCAGAAGAATCCAAGGGCCGTCGTCATATGACAGAATTCTGGATGATGGAACCAGAAATGGCATGGATGCACCAAGATGAGTCTTTAGATATCCAAGAAAGATACTTGGCTTATATGGTTAAACAAGTTCTTGAAAATAATGAATATGAATTAAAGATCTTGGGTAGAGATCCTGAAAAATTACGTCCGACTACTGAAGGTAACTTTACTCGTCTTTCATACGATGATGCTATTAAAATGCTTCAAGAAGCTGGTCGTGATATTAAATGGGGTGACGACTTTGGTGCACCTGACGAAGGATACATTTCAGAACAATTTGATCGTCCAGTCTTCATCGTTAACTACCCAACCACAATTAAGCCTTTCTACATGAAGAAAAATCCTGATAATCCTAAAGAATATTTATGTGCTGATGTAATTGCACCAGAAGGATACGGTGAAATTTTCGGTGGTTCTGAACGTGAAGGTAACTACGAAATTTTGAAACAACAAATTGAAGAAGCAGGTCTTAACTTAGAAGATTACCAATGGTACCTTGACTTGCGTAAATTCGGTGGTGTTCCTCACTCTGGATTTGGTATGGGATTTGAACGTACAATCGCTTGGATTTGTAAGTTAGATCACATTCGTGAAGCTATTCCATTCCCAAGATTGATCAACAGAATGCAACCATAATTGATAATCTAATATCATAAATATAAAAAGTTGAACTATTTTAGTTCAGCTTTTTTTGAAAGGAAAATTATATGGCGTCTTTTTCGGCTATTCAAAATGAAGGTTTTACGGTTATTTCTAATAGTCTTTTACGTTACTATCCCTCTTTAAAAATATCTGAAACTGAAGCAATGCTATTATTGCAGCTAGAATCTTTCAAACAGGAGAAAAAGTTTTTCCCTAGCGATAACAATTTATCAGAGAGAATGAATTTGTCTCCGATTGAGATTTCCCAGCTAATTCAAAACTTAATTGATAAAAATTTAATTGAATTGGGGCAAAAAAGAGATGGGGAAGGTCGCATAACTAATTTCTATGATTTAAATCATTTATATCAGAAATTAGATACGCTTATTGATGAGAGGGAAGCATCTTATCAAGATCAAGCTACTTTTAAATCCTCTACATCTACTCAACAATCCGCAAATCCAATTCAAGAGTTGGTAAGGCAATTTGAGATAGAATTTGGCCGTTTATTGAGCCCAATTGAAAAACAAGAAATTGCTGCTTGGATTAATATTGATCACTATGACCCAGAAATAGTCAAGTTAGCTCTTAGAGAAGCCATTTTAGCGCAGGTATATAATTTTAAATATGTTGACAGAATCCTCCTAAATTGGCAGCGCCATGGGCTTACTACTCTAGATCAAATTAAAAATTTTCTTCAAAGAAACTAGGTAATTAAGATGGAAGAATTATTATCAGACGATGAAGCACGGTTGGTTTTAAAAAGAATTCTTTCTTTATATCCAGATGCTAAAGGAGAATTGAATTGGGACACAAAGTTTCACCTATTATGTGCTGTTTTAATGAGTGCCCAGACCACCGATAAAATGGTTAATAGAACTACACCTAAATTCTTTAAGGACTATCCAGATAGTGCCACTTTGGCCCAAGCAAATATTGAAGATATTGAAAATCACATTCGTACAATTGGTTTATATTGTACAAAAGCTAAGCATTTAAAAGAGACAGCACAAATTATTACCGAAAAATTTGATGGTCAGATTCCGAAAGACAAAAAGATTTTGATGACCTTACCTGGCGTGGGGGAAAAGACGGCTAATGTTGTTTTAGCAGAAGGCTTCAAAGTACCAGCAATTGCAGTAGATACACATGTATCTCGTATTTCTAAAAGATTTAATATCGTTAGTGCAAAAGCGACTCCTCATGAAGTAGAGAAGCGGCTTGAAGAATTGCTTCCAAAAGAAGAATGGATTCATACTCATCATGCTATGATTTTATTCGGCAGATATACAATGCCCGCTCGGACTAAAAATCAAGATCCATATTCTTTCTTACCACCATTAAACTAATAAATAATATAAAAAAGATCCCAAAAGTCATTAAAACGACTTTGGGATCTTTTGGTTTAATTTCAATTATTGATTATTATTGGAGTTATTTCCCTGATTTTGTTGTTGATTTTGATTGTTACCCTGATTATTTGTATTCTGATTCTGTTGTGAATTATTGTT
>DBFNNF010000101.1:0-11137 GCA_048407585.1 Lactobacillus johnsonii
TAAGTTGGTTTTGATTCTCGGAATTGCTGCAGGAGCGGCATACGGAGGATATTATGGTTATCAACAATACCAAAAACGGGAGCAGGCAAAAGCTACTTTTACTTCTAGACCTGATGTAGAAAAAGCAAAAGATGGGACAAGTATTAGTCCGGGTCATCATAATTTAGCTTATTTTAAAAAACAATTAAATGAAAAATATCCAGATGTTTATAGCGCAGCCTATGAAACACCACGTGCAAGTAAAATTGGCAGTAGTGTAGTAATCCCAGGACAAGTTGTAACGCCAAGCTATGACTTTAATAAAAAGAAAGTTACAGATGCGGACTCAATGACGCCACAAGGGATAACTGTAGCGGGAAAATATTTATTAATTTCGGCCTATGATTCGACCTATAAACATCGCTCAGTCATTTATTGTTTAGATAAAAAAACTGGAAAATATTTAAAGACTATTCAAGTTCCAGGAGCACCACATTTAGGAGGAATCGCTTATGATCCGGTTGCTAAAAATATTTGGGTAACGGGTAGTCAAGATGATTCATCTGCACTAATGTCTTTTTCGTTAAAGAAATTAGAAAAATATAGCTATAATAAGAAAAAGCAACCTATCAAGTATGATAATGTGATTTCTTTACCAACAATTGAAAGAGCATCTTGTGTTACTTATTACGATAATCAATTATTTGTTGGCTTTTTTAATACTGACGGTCAAGGACAAATTGCTAGCTATCCGATTGCTCGTTCAGGAGACTTTAAGGGAACAATTACTAGCGATCAAATTAAAGCAGTAACAGGCCAAGTTTCTTGGGCTTTAGGTTCAGGAAGTGCTTCAATGGACCGACAGATTCAAGGAATTGCATTTTATCAGAATTGGATTATTTTAAGTCAATCCTATGGAAGCAAAGATTCTAAGTTGTATTTTTTCCCAATTTCAGCTTTGAATAACTTAGATGAAGGAAATGCAGAAAAAGTTGTTATTATGCCGCCATATCTAGAACAAATTTATGTTCAAAATGGGCAGCTACTGATGTTATTTGAATCAGGATCAAAAGCATATGCACGTGATCAAATAATGATTGTTGACCGAATTCTATCGGCGAATATAAATGCCTTATTAGGGGGTTAAAAATGATTAAGAAAATATCTTTTTGGGTACGATTAGCAGGTTGGAGTGGTTTGATATCCGGTAGTAGTGTTTTGGTCTTGTATCAATATACACACAATATTATGTTCTTAATAAATTTAATTACAATTATCTTATTTTCAGCATATGCTCTTGCTACTGCTAATGATAAAAGGTGGACAAATACTGATTGGCTTTTACGAGTTATTTTAATAGTGTTGGTATTTGTTTCAATTCTACCGACAATTTTCTTAGGGGTAGGTTATTTTATCGAAAGAAAACGTAACCAACACTAGTGAACTATCCATAACTAGGGCTATTTTTGGTATAATTACTTCTGTTCATGCTATTTTTCTAAGAAATAGTAAAAATATTAACCTATTTTATAACAATGTTGTAAAATTTAGAAAAAAGATTACGAGGTGTAAGCATGGCAGAAAATAAAGATAAACAAAGCGATACAAAGAAAAAAGAGGTAGGCTTGTTTATTGCTAAAACTCTCTTTTACTTTGCAGTGCTTGTAGTGCTAGTTTACTTGTACTCATATAGTGGCATTGGGGCTGCAAAATTTATTTATAAAGATTTCTAGAACTGAAAGGGTCGCATTAAATGATTAAAGATGTAATCAAGACAATCGATCAAATTGCTACTGAAGATCCACAACGGATCGCTTATGATTATCTTGGCGAAACTAATACTTATGGAGATCTAAAAGCTAGATCGGATGCATATGCAGCTAAGATCAACGAACTAGATCTTCCTGAAAAAGCTCCAGTAATGATTTGGGGTGGTCAAAACTTTGAAATGATTGCTAGTTTTATTGGTGCTGTTAAAGCAGGACATGCTTACATTCCGATTGCTAGTTATTCTAATAGCGAACGTTTATTGATGATTCAAGAAGTTTCTGAAGCTCCTTTGGTAATTGCAATTGATAAACTTCCTATTGAAATGGATAATATCAAAGTTTTAAATCCTGAAGAAGTTTCTGATAATCATCCAGAAATTGATCAAAGTAAGTTTGTAAGTGGGGATGACAATTTTTATATTATCTTTACCTCAGGAACAACAGGTAAGCCTAAGGGTGTACAAATTAGTCATGATAATCTGCTTAGTTTTGTAAATTGGGAGTTAAATGACTTTTCACTTCCAGAACATCCTAGCTTCTTAGCTCAAGCACCATATTCTTTTGACTTATCTGTAATGAGTTTATATCCTGCTTTAACTGCCGGTGGTAAGTTAGTAGTTTTACCGCATGATGTGACTGAAAATATCGGGCAGCTTTTCAAAACTTTACCTCAATTAAAATTCAATGTTTGGGTTTCAACTCCATCATTTGTAGAAATGAGTTTCTTAGATCCTACTTTTGATGCTAAGCATCATCCTGAATTAACTCACTTCTTATTCTGTGGTGAAGAATTAAGTCATAAGACAGCTAAAATGCTTAAGATGAAATTCCCAGACAGCCATATCTTTAATACTTATGGCCCTACTGAAACAACTGTTGCTGTTACTGAGGTAGAAATTACTGATGAAATTTTAAATAAGTATGATCGCTTGCCAATAGGTGTTTCTAAAGATGACACAAAGATTTCAATTGATACTTCCAAGGGTGAAGAAGATAACCAAGGCGAAGTTGTTATTGAAGGTCCAAGTGTCTCTAAGGGATACTTAAATAATCCAGAAAAAACTGAGGCTGCTTTCTTTAAAGAAAGTGAACATGGAAGTTATCGTACTGGAGACTTAGGGTTCTTAGATGGCGACATGCTTTTCTACCGTGGAAGAATTGATTTTCAGGTTAAGTTTAATGGCTATCGAATTGAACTTGAAGAAATTAACTTCTATCTTGCTAAGAATCCATTAGTGCGTTATGGCGTTGTTGCTCCAAAATACAATAAGGATCATAAAGTGCAACAACTAGTTGCTGTAGTAGAATTGGCAGATGGTGTACGTGAGAAGTATACTGATGCTGAACTAACTAAGAAATTACGCGAATCATTAAGTCAAGATATTATGCCATATATGCTTCCTCAACGCTTTATCTACCGTGATGAAATGCCAATCTCTCAAAACGGTAAGGTAGATATTAAACAAGTAATTAAGGAGGTAAATAACGCGTGATCAATATTCAACCATATAGTAATCCGCGTTACTTTGTTATTCTTTTTATTGCGCTTTTGCCATTAATTATTGGTTTATATCATGGACGGCGCTTTAAAACATACGAAGCTTTCGTTTCCTTACTATTCTTGTTTTTAATGTTTAATGGTAAAGACTGGATACAAGGAGTTCAATTAATTGGATACGTTATTTTCCAATTTATAGTTACTTTTGCTTATCAAAAATATGTTAATTCTGGAAGGAATAAAACCTCTGTCTTTTGTTTAGCAGTTATCCTAGCAATTTTGCCACTAGCGGCAGTAAAGATTGCACCATTAGTACCAAATAAAACTGCTGATTTGATTGGATTTTTCGGAATTTCCTATTTAACTTTTAAAACAGTTCAAGTTATCATGGAACTTCGCGATAAAACAATTAAGAAAGTTGATCCAATTACTTATGCAAGGTTTTTACTTTTCTTCCCAACTATTTCTTCAGGTCCTATTGACCGCTATCGAAGATTTAAAGAAGATTACGATAAAGCCCCAGAAAGAGATAAGTATATTGAAAATTTAAAATTTGGTACAAGATATATTTTTCAAGGATTCTTATATAAATTCATTATTGGGTATGTATTTGGTACCTTATGGCTTCCTCAATTAGCTAAAGATGCAATTTTTTATGGGCAAGCTAATGGGGGATTACGCTTATCTTGGGCTCTGCTTGGTTATATGTACTGCTACAGTATGTATTTATTCTTTGACTTTGCAGGGTACTCCTTGTTTGCGGTAGGTACGTCATATTTTATGGGAATTAGAACTCCTATGAACTTTAATAAACCATTTATTTCTCAAAATATTAAAGATTTCTGGAATAGATGGCACATGACTCTATCTTTCTGGTTCCGTGATTTTATCTTTATGCGTTTTACATTCTTTGCAATGAAGCATAAATTGGTGAAAAATAGAATCAGATTATCGCAATTAGCATATTTTGTAGATTTCTTAATTATGGGTTTCTGGCACGGCTTAACGTGGTACTATATCGTATATGGTATTTACCATGCTTTGGCAATTATCATTAATGATATTTGGTTAAGATTTAAGCGTAAGCACCGCAAGCAAATCCCACATAATAAATTTACAAAGTGGTTTGCGATTTTCTTAACATTTAATGTTGTTTGTTTCAGTTTCCTAATTTTCTCAGGTTTCTTGAGTACATTATGGTTTGGCTGGAAGTAGTTTATTATTTTTGAAAGGATTTTCTTATTATGGATACAAAGCAAGCTGTTTTAGATATTTTAAATGAATTAACTGGTGAAGATTTAAGTGACCAAATGGATGAAAACATTTTTGAAAATGGTTTGTTAGATTCCATGGCAACTGTTCAAATGTTACTTGAATTACAAGACAAGTGTGATGTAACTGCACCAGTATCAGAATTTCACCGTGAAGATTGGGATACTCCAAACAAAATCATTGCAAAGGTAGAAAGCTTAAGAAATGAGTAATAAACGTAAACTGTGGCAGATTTTCGGCCCAGTTCTCTGTGCTTTCATTTTGCTAATAATTTTATTTTTAATTCCATGGCAAAATGGTGAAAAGTCAGATAATGCTCTCTTTAAAGCTTCAGTTTCACAATCTCAAACTGTCTTTAAAGGTCAATCGATTAAGCAAGCTGCTTTTGAGAAAAACTATGTTCCATTTTATGGTTCTAGTGAATTATCAAGAATGGATGCCTTGCACCCAAGTGTCTTAGCTTATAAATATAAAAGAAATTATCGACCTTTCTTACTAGGAGGACCGGGAAGTCAATCCTTAACTCACTTTTTCACTATGCAGGAAACAGTAAATCAGCTTTCTAATAAAAAAGCAGTTTTTATTATTTCTCCACAGTGGTTTACTAAGCAAGGTCAAAATCCAGCAGCTTTTGGGATGTATTTTTCTCAACTTCAAGCAGTTGATTGGATTTTGACTGCTAAGGACAGTGTAGCGACTCGTTATGCTGCTCGACGCTTATTAGATATGCCAGCTGGAACTGCTAGTGAGACAACAAAGTATGCATTAATGACATTAGCTTCAGGACAAAAATTGTCTAAATATCAAACTTTGTATTTAAAAGCCAGACGTCGAATGTTAGCTAATGAAGATAATTTCTTCTCATCTATTGGGATGACTAATAACATTCCTAAGATTCAAAAAGAAGCAGGTAAACTGCCAGGTACTTATGCCTATGATAACTTACGTCAATTTGCTAATGAACAGGGACAACAGGGAACAACAAATAATAAGTTTGGTATTTCTAATGGTTTCTTTGACAAAAAGTTAAACAATAAGCACTTAAAGCACCTGAAGAATTCTCAAAGAGATTTTGATTATACTCAGTCACCAGAATATGCAGACTTTGAATTGGTATTAAATGAACTTGCACATGAACATGTTAATGTCTTGTTCATTATTCCACCAGTTAATGAAAAGTGGGCTAAGTACACTGGTTTATCTCAGACAATGTATCAAGAATGCGTTGCTAAGATTACCAAGCAGCTTACATCTCAAGGCTTCAATAATATAGCTAACTTATCAAAAGACGGTGGAAAGAAATTCTTCATGGAAGATACTATTCACCTTGGTTGGAATGGATGGTTAAAGGTGGATCAATATGTGAAACCATTTATGGAAGAAAAGAATCATCCAGTTAACTATAAGCTAAATAGTTACTACTTTACTAAGGCATGGGGCAATAAAACTAATGTAAAGATGCCTAATGTTAAAAGTAAGGCGGCAGTAGATATAAAAAAAAACTAGCACAAGCAGGTATCACAGGTAATATCCTGGCGATTAAGAATAATAAAGTAATTCTTAATGAGTCTACAGGCTATGCAAATATTAGTAAAAAGGAGCATAATACACCCAAAACAGCTTTTTTTATTAATTCAGTTAATAAGGTTTTTACTGGTGCCCTAGTTATGAAACAAGTTGAGCAGAAAAAGCTTAAACTTAATGACAAGTTATCGAAATTCTATCCCCAAGTACCCCACGCTAATCAAATTACGATTGGGCAGCTTCTAACTATGGAAGCCGGATTACAAGGAAAAGATGAATCGAGTTATGGGACTCCAGTCTTTAAAAATAATCAAGCTGGAATTAAATATGATATTAAGCATAATATAGTTTTTAATAAGAAACAGTATAACCAACGTTTCTACTCATCTAGTAACTATATTTTATTATCGGGTATTTTAGAAAAAGTGACGCATCGCTCTTATGAAAGTCTAGTGAAAGAGACCTATATTAAAAAATTAGGTTTATCTGAAACAGAATTTTATTGGGATATTCCTAAAAATAAACGTATTAAGGTTGCGGTACCATATACTAAAAATTCTCAAGGTTACTTAGTACCACATAGTGTTGCGATAGATAAAGTGCACGGAGATTTGGGCGCTGGAAGCTTAGTAATGTCAAATAAAGACTTATATCGAGCTACAAGTGCGATTTTGAATGGAGAAATAATAAAACCTTCATCAATACAAACTGTTTATGCTCCAGCTGATCCTGCTAAATATAATGCTGGTTTCTATAATTTTCCTGATTTTCATTCCTCAAATGGTTCAGGCGATGGATATACCACTTACTACCGCATATCAAATGACACGCGCGATGTATTAGTGGTTCAGTCTAATTATCCAGTTAAGGACTATTTTAAGGTGAGAGAGATATGTAACGATCTCATGGAAAATTTAATAAAATCACCTTCATAGAGATAGAAATAATATTTTCTATCTCTTTTTTATGATTTTGACTTCCTTAAAAGCGGTTGTGCAAGTAAGGTTGCTGTGCTAAGATTTACCTGTACCGTTGTAGCAAAGTGTATTTTCTACGGTAGCGAAAATACATCTTTTATTTGGTCAGAATGACGGTACCGAACACTGTGTGAGCCTGATTCCGATGTTGGTGGAATTAGGCTTTTTTTGTAAATTAGAGAAAATAAAAAATCGCTATTCAGCGATTTTTTTCTTGTTATAAGCATTAATGATTGCAAATAGAAGGACAGAAATTAAAACCAAAACAGTGCAAACTACAAATAAGGTTAAATAGGAAAAATTATCAATTACTAAAGCTCCAATTAGAGGTCCTAGAGCTCGTCCAGCTGATGTAACTGATTGAACAATTCCTTGGTATTTTCCCTTGTCTTTATTACTAGCACGATCATTAACAAAAGTTGAAACAGCAGGAAAAGCTAAAATTTCTCCGCATGTTAGAACGGCCATGGCTAAAACAAAGTTAAAGTAGTGGTTTGCTCCAATTAGTAGTAAGAATGCTAGCCCAAACAGACTGAATCCAATATATAGACGCCCATGAAGATGCTCAGTTAACCAGTCATCAAAGTAAGTTAATAGCGGTTGAATGAGGACAATTAAGATAGCATTTAGAGTCCAAAGTAAACTATATAGACGAACGCTCATGTGTAATCCAAGCATGTAGGAGGAAATATTAGAATTCCATTGTTCATAAGCAATCCAGGCAGCTAAGACGCAAATTAAGATAGAGAAAATAGCTTTTTTTGCGCCGTAAGGAATTTTTTCTTGATGTGCAGCTGTAGTCGCTTTTTTATTTTTAGAAGCATGAGCTTGGTTTAGACCACGATATTCGAGAAAAATTACGATACTCAAAAAGGCAAACATGATAAAAGCAAGTAAGAAAATATAAGTAATACCAAAAGGTAAAATGAATCCCACCATTAGGGAACCAAATACTAAACCTAAATTTTGAGTAAAATACAAAACATTAAAGACATAGGAAGCATTGCGGCTTTTAATTAAAGTAGCAATTGAATTTAAACCAGTTACTACAATACCGTTACCTAATCCTAATGTAATTAACAAAATTGGATAGGCTGGCCAGCCATGAAATAATACTAGCAAGAACGTGGATAAAGTCGAAATACTAACACCAGTTAAAAGGGTTTGATAAGGATGCCACTTATCAAATAAAAGACCTCCAATTGCATTTCCAATCATTGTAAAAGCTGAATTTATGAATAAAACAATCCCAGCTACTGTAAGAGTCTCATGAAGATAATTATGAATATAAATGGTAGTTAGTGGCCAAATAAAACTAACACCGGTATTAATTATTAAAGAACCAGCAAATAACCAGATTAATTTAATTGGATCTAGCGCATGTTTTTTTAGCATGAATTTTCCTCCTTTTAATTAAGAATAGTTGTATAAAAATAAGCTGACAAGTGTCAGCTTATTTTGTAGAATTGCTACCTTTATTTTGCCGGAAGCTATTAGTTTATGCAATGACTATTAAGATTCGCCATTTATCCAGCTACTATTGAAGGTACGAAGAACCTCATTAGCTGAAAAGGCATCTTTTCCGGTATGTTTAACTGCTTCATGAACTTGCTTTTGAGTTAAATGACCGCAGACATAGCTTTTAATTGCTTCATTAATTACTAAATCCCATTCTTTATCTGAATGATTTAAATAGTAGTTAAGTAGACGGTCAGTTTCATCATTAATCGAAAAACTTCGTTTAGCCATAATTTTTCTCCTTTTTATTTTCCCCATCATTATAGCATGTTCTTTCTCTAATCTGGGTTTAAAGAAGCTTGTTTGATTTAAGCGGTATTTTAATAAAAAAGAATAGGTTTCTTACAATATTTAATTTAAACTAGGAAATAGATTATTAGAGGTAAGGATTAAATTATGGAAAAGATGATTTTTAAAACTATTGTGCGACTTCGTAGGTTAGCATTTTTTAGAGTAACCGATCGAACTTTGATGATGCTCATGCCGCTTGCTGTTGTAGGTAGTATTTTTCAGTTTTTATGGCAGAGTGTTTTCTCTCCTACAAGTTTAATATCTAATATTTTTTATTTTGATAAGTGGCTACCGGATCAGATTTTCAATGCATCCTGGTATGCCTGCCAGGGTGTGACCAGTGTCATATTTGGGACTTTTGGACTATTTACTGCATATTTTTCAGCACAATATACTGCCCGTTTATATCAAAAAGATGCTCAGATGGCCGGTGTTTCAGGGATGTTAGCCTTGTTATTATGTGCATATCGTTTTAGGGATGTACGGGATTTTCAACTATCTTTTAATTGGCGGTTTTTGAATATTAACAGTTTTTTGTTTGCTCTCTTGATTGGTTTTGGAACGGGCCTTATTTTTAGATTCCTTGGAACTGACTATCATCATCGCCATGCAGAAAGTGCCCAAGTAATAAAGCAAAGGGCTTTTAATTCATTTCGTCCAATGCTTGCTACCTGGTTAATTGGATTAGTAATTGGAATTTTAGCTAGTCTAGTCCATGTACGAATGATCGCAACAAACTTCTATCAATTTTTCCAAAGTCAAGGACAGAATAATTTGAATTTGGGTATTTTTATTCCCTTATTACTTCTAGCATTGTTGTTAAACTGGTGTGGAATTGGCCAACCTTTAGTATCTCTAACTGCTGGTAGCGATAGTGCCACTAATGTGGCTAATTTAAACTATGCATTAACACATGGTTCAAGTTGGAATGTACCTAATCCATATGTGGGGAATTCTTTATATCAATCTTATGGGAAATTTGGCGGTAACGGCCTAACCTTAGTGATATTGATTGGCATTTTAATTTTTATTAAGAAAAATGATATTGCTAGAGTTGCCCGTTGGAGTTTTATTCCAACTCTATTTGGCTCTAATCAGGGGGCTTTAATTGGTATTCCTATTATCCTTAATCCATTATTCTTAGTGCCTTATGTATTTTTACCAGTGGTAAATATGCTTTTGGCTGCAAGTATGATTGCAATTCATTTAATTCCCGCTTCAGCCTACAATGTATTGTCTGGTACACCGGGACCTTTGTATGCCTTTATTGCTACAAATGGAACCTGGCAAGCGCTGATTTTCGCAATGCTTTTGTTTGCATTTGATATTTTGTTATATCTCCCAATTGTGAAGATGGCTAAAGACGTTCAAGATGAAATTGATGTGTTAAATGATGAGGAGGCTGGCTATGAATATGTTAAGTAAAAAAATGATATCGAAAAATCGTCTGCTTTTGCTAGGTACCTTCATCTTTTTAATAGTTTTATCTATTCCAACATTTTTTTGGATTAAAAGTTCTAATCATGATTTAGCTGAAAGACGAAAATCACAGATGTCTCCTGTAATTATGATTCCAGGCTCAAGTGCAACTACTGAGCGTTTTAATGAACTAGTTAATTTGCTAAATAAAGACACTCTGAAAAAGCACAGTCTATTAAAAATTCAAGTGAAGAAAGATGGAACACTGAAGTATAGCGGTAAAATTAATCGTAACGATAATGAACCGTTTATTGTAGTAGGATTTGAAAATAATCATGATGGGTATGCCAATATTAAGAAACAAGCAGGTTGGTTTGATGAGGCTTTTGCCCAGCTCAGCCAGCAGTATAAATTTAATAATTTTAAGGCATTTGGGCATTCAAACGGTGGCTTGATTTGGACATATTGGCTAGAAAAATACTATGCAGATTATAGTGATGAAATCAAAATAAAGAAATTGATGACCCTCGGGACACCATATAACTTCAATGAGAGTAATGTTGACCATAAAACCGAAATGCTGAATGATTTTATTAAAAATCGAAAGAAAATTCCTAAGAATTTAGATGTATATTCAGTCTCAGGTGGAGAGAATTATGAGTCGGATGGGTTAGTACCTGAAAGTAGTGTGGCAGCAGGAAAGTATATTTTTCAAAATCAGGTAAAGCACTATACAACGATGACCGTTACAGGATCAGATGCGCAGCATTCTTCTCTTCCGCAAAATAAACAGGTAGTTCAGTTAATTAAGCAATATTTACTTGAACATAATAATGGAAATAATCTTCCTGGCAATAACCAGCGACCACAAGAAACCCATAAAAAGAAAA
>DBFNNF010000102.1:0-8077 GCA_048407585.1 Lactobacillus johnsonii
GGAGGTGGGTTGAAGAAGTAGCTTCCCTGCATTCTGTACCTCATTTCATATTTTATTTATAATCACGATTTCTATTATACAAGAAGAAAAGATAAAAAAATTGAAAAACAAGCTTTACTTTTTTACACGGTGTCTGTATTATATAGTGTAACAGGTAAGTAATACACTATAACGAAAAGAGGAGCCAAAATGAGTGAAGTAGTTCAAGTTCAAAATATTACTAAGACTTATGGTAAAAAAGGTGAAAAACAATACCAAGCTTTAAAAGGCGTTAGCTTTGATGTGGAGCGTGGTGAATTTGTTGGAATCATGGGTGCATCTGGTTCTGGTAAAACCACTTTGTTAAATATTTTATCTACATTAGATCAACCTACAACTGGAAATGTATACATTAATGGCCGTGATATTACTGGCTTAAATAAAAATCAAATGGCAGACTTCCGCGGTCAAGAAATTGGGTTTATTTTTCAAGATTTTAACTTATTAGAAAATTTAACTAATCGTGAAAATATTGCTCTTCCTCTTTCACTTCAAAACGTGAAGAGTAGTCAGATTAATCCTAAAGTTGATAAAATTGCTAAGCGATTAGGAATCGATCATATTTTAAATAAGTATCCAGCAGAAATCTCTGGTGGGCAAAAGCAACGTGTTGCAGCAGCGCGTGCATTAGTCCATGAACCAGCTATTCTTTATGGGGACGAACCAACAGGAGCACTTGATTCAAAGAGTGCGACTGAATTACTTGAAACAATGAAGGGTCTAAATGAAAATGATAAAGTTTCTATTTTAATGGTTACTCACGATCCATACTCTGCTTCATATGCTAGTCGAATTCTTTTCATTAAAGATGGTAAGATCGGAAAAGAAATTAAAAAAGATGGTAAAAGTAGAGAAGAATTTTATCAAGAGATTATTGCTGAATTAGGTAGACGTTAAGAATAGAAAGGAAATAATTATGCTTTGGAAATTATCATTAACCGGGATTAAAAGCCGGTTCAAAGACTATTTAGTCCTTTTTTCAGGCTTAACTTTTGCTAGTGCGATCTTTTATATGTTCATGACTCTAGCTACAAACCCAGCTTTCTTAAAGGGTTCACTAAGCATTGCTTTTAAAATCACCCAAATTGTTTTTGGTTTTGGAATTGCATTACTTTCTATTATCACTTTTGTCTATATTGTATATGCCAATAGTTTTTTGCTTAGCATGAGACAAAAAGACTATGGGATGTATATGATGCTAGGAGCTAGAACAAGTAAAATTGGAAGGTTAATCTTTACCGAAACTCTTGTTGTTGGCTTATTAGCTACCTTATTGGGTACAGTCTTAGGGGTTGGATTAACACAGGGAGTTTCTAGCGTGTTAATTTCCCAGCTAGGATTGCAAATTCATAAATTTGTTGGTTTCTACTTACCAGCCTTACTTTGGACAATAGCTTTCTTTGCGATTCTGTTCTTCTTAGCAGCTTTTTGGAATCGTCATAAATTAGTTAAGTCAAACGTGATTAACTTACTTCATGAAGATCAAAAACCGGTTAAATTACATAGAAATAAATTATGGAAATTTATTGAAGCAATTTTAGGAATTGCGTTACTTGCTGTTGGTTACTGGGCAATGATGCATGCAGCAAAATTAGGAACAAAAACTATTCCAATAGCTTTCTTTACAATTGTCTTTGGTTCTTACTTTACTTTTGATTCCTTCTTTACAGCAATTATTGATTTACTTCGTAAGAACTTAGCTTACAAATATAAAAAATTACATTCCTTCACTTTAGGACAACTTAAGTTTAGATTAAGTGATTATACTCGAATTTTATCTACTGTTTCATTATTATTTGCTCTTGCTTTAGGAGCAATTACTGTTGGATTGAACTTTAATAATATGACTGAACAGTCAATGCAAAGTACATATTATGATGTAGTTCTGTATGGTCATAATAAAAAAGTAGATAATCAATTAAAGAAAGTTTCTGTAAAATCTACTACAACGTTTGACTATAAGATGGTGGTAGAAGGTAAAGGAAAAGAAAAAACTAGAGTACTTTATATTCCAGAAGATCAAATCAAGAATAATCAGATCATGTATCAACATTATTCAAGAAAAAACGATATGAATCATTATGATACTAGACGTATTAAGGTAAGTGATTTTAAGAATAAGACTGATGCTAATGAAGCACAATATCAGTTAGTATCTTTAACTCCATATATTGATGCTCAAGCTAGAGTTGTACCAGAAACTCAATATAATCAAGTTAAGGCTAAAGTAAATAGAATTGAGCTTTTAAGAGTTAACAATTTTAGAAGTAACTTTAATAATATTGAGAAACTCCAAAACTTATCAGCAACTCAAATGATGAGTTCACCAGAAGTTGATAAAGACGCAATTAATGTAAATCTCTCTAATTCTAAATCAGCACAATATCGCTTAGTTTCAAGTATGACCTCTGGTTTTGAATTTATGGGCTTCTTCTTAGGGTTAGCATTTTTAGCAATGCTTGCTTCAACATTAATGTTCAAAGTTTTATCTGGAGCAAACAGTGATAAACCAAGATACCAAATGCTTTGGAAGGTTGGAACAAGAAAGAGCCTCTTAAAAGCATCTATTGCAAAAGAAATTGGAATTTTATTTGCTTTACCTGCTGCCTTAGGAGTAGTTGACGTTTTATTTGGACTTCAATTATTCAAGTCTATTTTAGGGATGAACACTTACGACAAACTTTGGATTCCATTCACTATTTTCGGAGTTCTTTATGTACTTTACTACTTACTAACGGTAGTTTTATATCAACATATTGTTTTACAAAAAGAAGATTAAGAAAAAAGGCTTATCAAAATGATAAGCCTTTTTACTATACTGACATTTTATTATAGGAAGTAATCTTCATATCCTTGTCAGTCATATTCATAATTGTAATTGATGCATTTCTTGGACCATGAGCTAAATTATATTCTCCAGGAGCAAAACGAGAAACAATACTTCTGATTGTAAAGCCATGGGTAACAAGAAGAATATTTTCAGCACCATCTAATTGGCTAATTAAGTCAAAGCCTTTATCAACGCGATTCCAGTATTCTTCTGCATTTTCAGCTTCGTGATATGGATCCGCTTCTTTCATGTAGTCCTTAATAGTATTGATATCCACTTCTTTAAGTAGTTCATCTCGTCTTGGATAACCGTGAGGTCCACCGATCATACGCCATGCTTCGTCTGAATTCATCCCTTCAAAGAAGCCATAGAATTGTTCTCTAAAAAATGGTGTTGCAATGTGTTGCAACTCATCTCGGTTACAATTTTCATTAATAATATAATCGCAAGTATCACTAGCTCTTTTTAAGTCACTTGAGATAGCAATATCAAAAGGAACTTCACTCAACGCTTTACCTGCATCTTTTGCACCTTGGATTCCTTCATCGGTTAGGGGTGTGTCACACCAACCCTGCATTTTATCGTAGCGGTTAATATAAGTTTGACCATGACGAACAATATAAATTCTCTTCATTTGTAAACTCCTTGAATAACACTAATTTACATTATAACAAATCTAAAAAATCAAAATTTTAAACGGTGTATATAAAAATAAAATCAGTAGAATACCTACTATAACTAATAAAATTGTGTTTCTTTTAGTTAATTTCTGATGTGTTTCTTCATCAATTTTATTATTTCTAAAATTACGACTTACATTAACTTGACGAACTATTAAAATGATAATTAATACTAAATAAATACTTAATCCAATAAACTCAAATATTTTCATTATGTTTTGTGTCTTTCATTTATAGCATAGAAGTATTGTATCAAAAATTTTGAATATTCGACCTAAGTATATTAACTTAATAGGTGAGAGAAGAGGAGTTTTTTATGAGAGTTACAAAATTAGTAATTGGAATTTTAATGATTGTCTATTCTGTTTGGCTATTTATTCAGGGACTATTAGGTGGATTCTTGGGAATAATTGCTGAGAAAAATATGGTAGCAGGAATTATTGGAGTTCTTCTTTGCGGGCTGTTTATGGCCAGCGGTATTGTTTATGTTTCAACTGAAAATAGTGATGGGCTAGGCGGTGATATTGCTGGCTTAGCGATGATGATTGTTGCTGGAATTCTAGGAATTATTGGCGGCTTTTATGCTGGTTTGATTTGGACCGGAATTTTAGCATTAGTAATTGGAATTGGATTCTTTGTTTGGCATTTAAAGACAAGATAAGAAAAGATCGGATTAGCTTAAATAGTTAATCCGATTTTTTAGGTCGAAATATTTCATCTATGGGAATTAAGTTTGTACAATTGAGTTGATAAGACCTATTATTTTGTGATGGAAAGAAGAATTATTATGAAATTTATGTCTTGGAATGTAAATGGTTTACGGGCTGCTTTACGTCATGGCTTTGTTAACACGTTTACTGATTTAGATGCAGATATTTTTGGAATACAAGATACTCGTGTTGAGCCAAATGAAGTAAAAATTGATTTACCAGGCTATTATCAATATTGGAATTATGCTGAAAGAAAGGGCTATGCCGGCACTGCAGTATTTACAAAAGAAAAACCAATTACTGTGGCTAATGGCTTTGGTGTTCCAGAAGTTGATGGTGAAGGAAGAAGCATTACTTTAGAGTTTTCAAACTTTTACTTTATTAATGTTCAAGTACCATTTTCAGGAGAAAAGCTTCAAAGATTAGACTTCAGAGAATTATGGGCACAAACTTTTAGAAATTACGTTACTAAATTAATGCAATACAAGCCAGTAATTATTGGCGGAGATATGAGTGTTGCTCACGAGAGAATCGATTTAGCAGAACCAGATGATAACCACCACCGTCCAGGATTTACTGGTATTGAAAGAAAAGAATTTTCTGAATTGTTAAATGCTGGTTTTATTGACACTTTCCGTTACTTCCACCCAGACGAAGCTAAGTATACTTACTGGAGCTATCGTGATAAGGAAGCTCGGGCAGAAAATCTTGGCTGGAGACTAGATTACTTCCTAGTATCGAATAATTTGGAAGATAAATTAACTAATGCTAAGATTTTAAGTAACATTATGGGATCAGATCACTGTCCAATTGAATTGGATGTAGACATTACTACTAGATAAAATAAAAGTAGTGTAGCTGTAAAATTATTTATTAAGTAGAATTAAAAAATAAAAATTACGCTGAAAAGTTGACTGAATAAGTTTGATTTTTTAGCGTTTTTATTTTGGCTATGTTACTCGTGATATAATATTTCTAGTTTTTGACATACGAAGAGACGAAAGAGGAAACATGGAAAAATACAAGATCAAAATACTTAAAGGCTTATTACCATTTTTTTGTTTTTTAATCTGCTTTTTTGCTAAATCAGTCAGCGTGAATGCTGCTTCTATAGATAACTATAATGAAAATCAAGTGGATCTTGATGTGAAATCCGCCTTAGCAATAGATGTAAATAGTGGACAAATTTTATATGCTAAAAATGCTAATAAGAAGTTGCCAGTAGCCTCTATGTCAAAGTTAATCACTGTATATTTAACTTTAGATGCAATTAAGAATAAAGAAATAAGTTGGGATCAACGAGTACAACCGACTAAACAAATTGTAGCTGTTAGCAATGACCCAGAATATTCTGGTATTCCTTTACAAATGAATCATAGTTATACCATTAAGCAATTGTATGAAGCAACTTTGATTGACTCAGCAAATGGCCCCGCAATGCTCTTGGGAGAAGCAATTAGTGGATCGCAGCAGTCCTTTGTAAAGAAAATGAGACAACAATTGAGTACTTGGAATATAACTGGGGGGGGTACACAGATCGTTACACCCAGCGGCTTGCCTAATTACACGTTAGGTGAAGAATCTTTCAAGAATAAAGATAAAGACGCAGAAAATATCCTATCTGCATCTGATATGGCAATTATAATTTCACACTTACTAAAGGAATTTCCTCAAGTATTAGATACAACGAGTAAGGCGCACAGCTCCTTTATAGATCAAGACCAAACCATTTCAATGGAAAGTTCAAATTGGATGTTGAAAGGTTTATCTGAATACGATTCTAACTATCCAGTAGATGGTTTAAAAACTGGAACTACTGATGCAGCAGGAGCATGTTTTTCTGCAACAATGCAAAAAGAAGGACAGCGAATTGCTACAGTAATTCTTGGAGCGCAACATGTTGATGGAAATGATCCTTCTCGCTTCACGCAGACTAAAAAATTAATGGATTATATTTTTGACCATTATCAAATTAAAGAAATTACAGCCAAAAATAAAGTTCCAAAAATAACTAGAGTAAAAATTGATGACGGTGAGAAAAAATCGGCTTTAGTTTATATGAAAAAGCCAATCAAACTATGGTTACCAAAAGAACAAAAAATCTCTAATTTAAAAGTTAACTTCTCTAAAAGTGCCCTTCAGGCGCCCGTAACTAAAAATGAAAAAGTAGGCGAGTTTTATATTTCCAATCTTCCAGCTTTAAACTCATCACATGGCGTAGGAGTTGAAGCAACTGTCCATGAAAATATTGAGGAAATTAATCCTTTAATGAACTTAATTTCCTATGTAAGTCAAGCTACAAAAAAATACTATCAGTCTATATTTAATTATGGAGAAAAAAGAGAGAAGAATTCAAAATCTAAAGTTAAAACAAAGAAAGATGAAAAACCTTATCCCGATCCAGTAAATTTAGCAAAAGTGGGAACGTGGAGTAAAAAGAGTGAAGATAAAGATTATCCTGATTTAACAAAAGTAAAGAGTTTATGGATTAGAGTTTCTCTAAAGGGAAATCGGACTTATATTATGAGTGGAAATAAGCCAATCTATACTATGCTTTCAACTGGTGGCACTTACCATAAGAATAAGTCTGATACTCCTACAGGCACTTATTATATTCAGGAGGAACGCGGTGATGATTTTTACAACAATGAATTGAATGAAGGAGCTAAATATTATGTTAGCTGGAAAGATCACGGAGTATATCTATTTCACTCCGTACCTACTAAATCTGATGGCTCTATTAACAAAAAGGAAGCAGCAAAACTCGGAAGAAGTTCAGGATCCCATGGGTGTATTAGATTAAGTGTCCCAGATTCAAAGTGGCTTGCAGAAACTGTTCCTGTAGGGACAAAAGTAGTAATTAAAGACAAATAAAAGAACATAAAAAATGTACTCAAGAAAATGGAAACTTGAGTACATTTTTTGTTTATAGAGGGATTAAAGTTATTTAGTAGTTACGGAGTAAACATCATTATGTGCCTCAACTAATTGTCCACTTGTAACGATATCTTCGACTTGTTCAACTCTCTCACTACTATTAGTAATAAGAGTCATAACTGTTGGATCTTTTTTAGCAGTTTCAATTTGTTTTAGATCCATTTCAATTAACTGTGTCTCTGGAGTTACTTGATCGCCTTCGTTTACCTTTAAGGTAAATGGCTTACCTTCTAGTTCAACAGTGTCTATTCCAAGATGAAGCATAACTTCTAAACCAGATTCGGTTTTAAGACCTACAGCATGTTTTGTTTTAAAGATTGATACGACTGTAGCGTTAACCGGACTATAAATTTTTCCATTTTCCGGTTTAATTGCAAATCCTTCACCCATCATCTTTTGTGAAAATACTTCGTCATTAACTTGAGATATATCTTCAAAAGTCCCTTTGACAGGTGCCTTAAAAATAACTTCTTCTGACTTGTGCACAGAATTTGATTGAGAATCAGAAAGTTTATCGACTTGTGGATTATTTACGGGCTGCATGTCTGGGTGGGCGATGATGTCATTAATTTCTTGACTATATAGATCGGCTTTTCCGCCAAAAATAGCTTGAACACCACCAGCAACTTTTAATACCCCAGGAGCGCCCAACATTTTAAATACGTCATCATTAACTAAACTATTATCCTTTAAAGAAACTCTCAATCTGGTTGCACAAGCTGAGACAGTTTCAATGTTTTCTAAACCGCCAAGAGCAGTGATAATCTCACAAGATTCGTTGTATAGTTTGTCGTCAGTCTTGGGGCTGTTTGACATAATTTTTTCAGCATCTTGATTTTCTTCTACAACCATTCCTGGAATACCAACGTGGAATTTTTTAA
>DBFNNF010000103.1:0-9047 GCA_048407585.1 Lactobacillus johnsonii
TGAAGTTTTTTATTTGTTTTTTATCAACAAGGTCATTCTCAGAGTTATGCACAATTCACACCCTGTTTAGAAGATAATAAACACCCTGTGGAAAATATAACTTATTTAGCATAAACTGCTGATTTATAGCGTATAATAAACTCACATATCGTTGTGGAAAACTTAAGTTTGAAATTTTATTTCACACTTCGGTGGATTTCTATTTTTATATTATCCACATACCTGTGAATTTGTTAATTCTTTTTGTCACTTGTGGAAAACTTATTTAATTCATGCTAAACTTATTTTGACTTATTCTGTGGATAATACAGTATTTGGAGGAATTTTTTTGTTTGATCTAGATAAATTTTGGCAATTTTTTAATGCTGAGATGAAAAAAAGCTACAGCACAGTTGCCTATAATGCTTGGTTTAAAAATACTAAACCTATTTCCTTTAATAAAAAGACAAAAGAAATGATAATCGCTGTTGAATCACCCGTTGCAAAGGGATACTGGGAAAAGAACTTAGCTTCTCAACTCATTCAAGAAGCATATGCTTATGCCGACATGGAAATTCAACCTAAATTTGAAGTTGCAGGTAAAGAGGGTCCTGAACGTTTAGTTACACCACAACCACGAATTAAAACTAATCAAGAAATATTAGAAAATCGTAGAGATGAATTTGCTCAAGACCTTCAACTAAATAGTAAGTATACTTTCGATACCTTTGTTCAAGGTGAGGGAAACAAGCTGGCAGCGGGTGCAGCGTTAGCCGTCGCCGATAATCCGGGAAGTTTTTATAATCCTTTATTCATTTTTGGTGGCGTTGGTTTAGGTAAAACCCACTTAATGCAGGCCATTGGACACCAAATGTTGGCTGAAAAGCCACATGCAAAAGTGGTTTATATTCAGAGTGAAACTTTCGTAAATGATTTTATTAACTCAATAAAAAACAAAACTCAGGCTGAATTTCGTAATAAGTACCGGAACTGTGATCTCCTATTAGTAGACGATATTCAATTCTTTTCTAAAAAAGAGGGAATCCAGGAGGAATTCTTCCATACTTTTGAAACTCTTTATAATGATCAAAAACAGATTGTTATGACTAGTGATCGTCTACCAACTGAAATTCCTGAATTATCGGAACGTTTAGTTTCACGCTTTGCTTGGGGACTACAAGTTGAAATTACGCCTCCAGATTTAGAGACTAGAATTGCGATTTTGCGAAAAAAGGCTGAAACCGATGGACTAGCAATTGACGACAGTACCCTTGACTATATTGCTTCCCAAGTTGATACCAATATTCGTGAACTCGAAGGAGCTTTAGTTAAAGTTCAAGCCCATGCAACAATTGAGCGCGAAGATATTAATGTTGACTTAGCCAAAGAGGCTCTAGCTGACTTAAAGTTGGTACAAAAAAATAGGGGACTTCAAATTTCTAAGATTCAAGAAGTTGTAGCCAACTATTTCCAAACTTCAACTACTGAACTAAAGGGTAAGAAGCGTGTAAAACAAATTGTTGTTCCTCGACAAATTGCAATGTATTTGTCTCGTGAGTTAACAGATTCTAGTTTGCCTAAAATTGGACAAGAATTTGGCGGTAAGGATCACACAACTGTAATGCATGCTTGCGATAAAATTTCGCGTGCCTTAAAAACTGATGCTGAAATTAAAGCAGCTGTGTATGATTTAAAGGCTATGCTTGAACACTAAAAGTTAATAACATGTGGATAACTTTTAACTTTGTCCACATTTATTAAACATGCAAAAGTGTGTTTTATTCAGGTGTTTGGCTACTTTCCCACAGATTCCACTGGCCCTACTACTACTTCTACGTATTTAAATATATAATTAAATAAAACAACGTACATATAACTTCACAGGAGGTAAACGATGCAGTTTACAATTAATCGTAATTTATTCCTCGAAAACCTAAATAATGCTATGCGTGCAATTTCTTCACGTGCTACTATTCCAATATTAAGTGGTATAAAACTTACCCTTACAGATGAAATGCTTACTTTAACCGGTAGTGATACTGACATTTCTATTGAAATTCAAATCCCAGTAAACGATGATTTAATTGTCCAATCTACGGGATCGATCGTTTTACCAGCACGATTTTTCAGTGAAATTGTAAAAAAATTACCAGGTAAAGATTTTTCATTTGAAGTAAAAGAAAGTTTTCAAACAAAAATTGTTTCTGAAAATACCGAATTCATGATTAACGGTTTAGATGCAAATAATTATCCACACTTACCAGAAATTTCTACTGATGCATCATTTAAAATTTCTGGTAAAACATTTAGAGAAATTATTAACGAAACTGTTTTTGCAGTCGCTACTCAAGAAAGTCGACCAACTTTAACTGGTGTTAACTTCATCTTCAATAATTCATCAATTAAAGCAGTTGCTACCGACAGCCACCGACTATCTCAACGTCAAATTTCTCTAGAAAATGGTCCTCAAACAAGTACTGACTTAATTATTCCTGGAAAGAGCTTAGTAGAATTATCCCGAATTATCGGAGAAAGTGATCCTGAAATCACAGTAAATCCTGGTGAAAACCAAGTTTTATTTGAAGTTGGAAACATTGCCTTCTATTCACGTTTACTTGATGGACAATATCCAGACACTGATCGTTTAATTCCAACTGAATCTACAACATCAGTTGAATTTGAATTACCAGTTTTAGCTCGTTCTCTAGAACGTGCTAGTCTTCTTACTCACGAAAGCCGTAACAATGTGGTTAAGATGACTCTTGATGTTCAAAATCAATTAGTTAAACTCCAAGGTGATTCACCGGAGATAGGAAATGTGGAAGAAGAAATTGGCTTTAAGAATCTTGAAGGAGAGGGATTAACTATTTCCTTCAATCCTGATTATCTAAGAGAAGCTTTACGTGCCTCTATTACTGATTCCATTATTATGAACTTTACCCAGCCGCTAAGACCATTTACAGTGATACCGGCAAAACAAGATGTTAATTTCACTCAATTAATCACGCCAGTTAGAACATTTTAATGTATAAAAAGAGCTACTTTTGTAGCTCTTTTTTCTTGCATTGTACTTAAAAGCTAAATTTAGGCTGATTAAGCGAATTTTTATCTAGTTAAGTATAGTCATATTAAATTGGGATAAAGTGGCTTAAAAAAGGCTACAATACGCCATAAAATTGAATTTCACATAAAAAAACGGTATAATAACTAGGTATGACAAGGTAAATGGGGTGATATTATCAAAAAATTCACAATTAAGGGAGAATATATTACGCTTGCTCAGTTTTTAAAAGAAGAGAGTGTAATATCTTCTGGTGGTCAAGCTAAATGGTATCTAAAAGAAAATCCAGTTAAATTGAATGGTGAAATTGAAGATCGCCGTGGAAAGAAAATACATCCTGGAGATGTACTAAACTTAGCTGGAGAAGAGTATGAATTTATTTCAGAGTAGCCGATGTATCTTGCAAACTTTGAATTAAAAGATTTTAGAAATTTTGAAGAACTAAAGATAAATTTTGACCCTCATGTAAATATTTTTATTGGTCCAAACGCCCAAGGAAAAACTAATTTACTTGAGGCGATTTATTTTTTGGCCCTAACTCGGTCTCATAGAACAAACAGTGATAAAGAACTAATTCGCTTTGGAAGTAAATTTGCTGGCTTACAAGGAAAAGTTCACAAAAGTCAATTAGAAGTAGAGCTTAAATTACGTTTAACACCAAACGGAAAAAAAGCTTGGGTAAACAGACTGGAACAAAAGAAACTTTCCGCTTATGTAGGACAAATGAATGCAATTTTGTTTTCTCCAGAAGATCTAGCCCTGGTAAAAGGTGCTCCCTCAATTAGACGACGATTTATGGATTTAGAGTTTGGGCAAATTAATTCAGAATATCTATATTTTCTAAGTCAGTATCGCCAGGTACTGCAACAAAGAAACAATTACTTGAAGCAATTGAGCATAAAAAAAGCAAATGATCTAGTTTTTTTAGATGTCTTGTCAGATCAGCTTGCAGGAATTGCAGCGGAGATAATTTCGAGAAGAATTAAATACATTAAAAAACTTAATGCATATGCTCAAAGTGCTCATAGTGAGATTAGTGGTCAAGCTGAAGAGTTACAGATTTTCTATCGTCCATCAGTTAAGGAAATTACCCCAGATGATGATGTAGAGACCATTTATCAAAAAGTTATTACTAGTTATAAAAAAAATCGTCCTAATGAAATTCGAAAGGGGACTACTTTGAGTGGACCTCATCGAGATGACTTGGATTTTTTGATTAACGATAAAAATGCCCATGATTTTGCATCTCAAGGACAGCAAAGGACGATTTCTTTAAGTGTAAAGTTGGCTGAAATTCAATTAGTACATGAATTGACACAAGAGTACCCAATTTTGCTTTTAGATGACGTAATGAGCGAATTAGATCATCGAAGACAAAGTAGTTTACTAAATTATATTCATGGAAAAACGCAAACTTTTATCACAACAACAGATTTAGAAGGTATTTCTTGGGAAATCGTGAAAGAACCTAAGGTCTATCACATTTCTGCTGGAACGATCAGTACAAAGGAGAGTTAAATGGCAGAAGACAAGAGCAAGGCAGCATTAAATAAAGCTAAAGATTTTGAAAAGCGTGCTGATACTTATAACGCAAGTCAAATTCAAGTTTTAGGTGGACTTGAAGCAGTTAGAAAACGCCCAGGTATGTACATTGGCTCAACCAGTAGCCAAGGCTTACACCACCTTGTTTGGGAAATTATTGATAACAGTATTGACGAACGATTGGCAGGTTTTGCTACCAAGATTGAAATTACTGTTAATGAAGATGGTAGTGTTACAGTCCAAGATGATGGACGTGGTATTCCCGTTGATATTCAAGCTAAAACAGGTCGCCCAGCCCTAGAAACTGTATTTACTGTTTTGCACGCTGGTGGTAAATTCGGCGGTGGCGGATATAAAGTATCCGGGGGTCTTCACGGTGTTGGGGCTTCTGTAGTAAACGCCCTCTCAACTAAACTTGATGTTACAGTTATGAGAGATGGAAAGAAATATGCCATTTCTTTTGATCATGGCCGTGTAGTAGGAGAAATGAAGCAAGTAGGTACCGTTCCTCTTGAAGAACATGGAACAATCGTTCATTTCTATCCTGACCCAGATATTTTTACCGAAACTACAACTTTCGACGATAAAATTTTAAAGAACAGAATTCGTGAACTTGCTTTCTTAAACAAGGGCTTAAAATTAACCTTTACCGATAAGCGTAAAGAAAGTGCTGAAACTGATGTTTACCACTTTGAAGGTGGAATCAAAGAATACGTTGCCTTTTTAAACAAAGGTCAAGAAGTGTTATTTGATGAACCAATCTATGTTGAAGGTAATTATGAAGGCATTGATGTTGAAGTTGCATTGCAATACACCAATGGTTATAAAACTACTTTAATGACCTTCGCAAACAATATTCACACCTATGAAGGTGGGATGCACGAAGCGGGCTTTAAGACTGCTCTAACTCGTGTAGTTAACGATTATGCTCATAAGGCTAAAATCTTGAAGGATAAAGATGATAACTTATCTGGTGAAGATATTCGTGAAGGAATTACAGCTGTTGTATCTGTTAAGCACCCTAATCCTCAGTTTGAAGGTCAGACTAAGACTAAGCTTGGAAACTCAGATGCTAGAACTGCAGTAGATCGAGCATTTTCAGAAACGTTTAGTCGTTTCTTAATGGAAAATCCTTCTGTTGGTCGTAAGATTGTTGAAAAAGGACAACTTGCTGAAAGAGCTAGAACTGCTGCTAAGCGTGCACGTGAAGTTACACGTAAGAAGTCAGGACTGGAAATTGCTAACTTGCCAGGAAAATTAGCTGACAATACCAGTAATGATCCAAGTATTTCAGAGTTATTTATTGTTGAGGGTAACTCTGCCGGTGGATCCGCAAAGCAAGGACGTTCTCGTTTAACCCAGGCAATTTTGCCAATTAGAGGTAAGATCTTGAACGTTGAAAAGGCATCAATGGATAGAATTCTTGCTAACCAAGAAATTAGATCCCTCTTTACCGCTTTAGGTACAGGATTTGGTGCTGATTTTGATGTTTCAAAGGCAAGATATCATAAATTGATCATCATGACAGATGCCGATGTCGATGGTGCTCACATTCGCACTCTGCTTTTGACGCTCTTTTACAACTATATGCGTCCAATGATCGAAAAAGGATATGTTTACATTGCTCGTCCGCCTCTATATCAAGTTCGTCAAGGTAAGGTAGAGAAATATCTCGATACTGATGAAGAATTACATGATTATTTAGGTACCTTGCAACCAAGTCCTAAACCAGTTGTTCAACGTTATAAGGGACTAGGTGAAATGGATCCAGAACAATTATGGGAAACTACCATGAACCCAGAAAATCGTCGTTTAGATCGAGTAAGTCCTGAATATGCTGAAGATGCTGACAAGATATTTGATCTCTTGATGGGTAATGAAGTAGGTCCAAGACGAGAATTTATTGAAAAGAACGCTAAATACGTTGAGAATTTAGATGCTTAGGAGGCTTTAGATGGCTAACGAAAATCAACCTCAAGATCACAGAATACGTAATGTTGATTTAACCCATACCATGCGTACATCATTCTTAGATTACGCTATGTCGGTTATTGTGGCTCGTGCCTTACCTGATGTTCGAGATGGTCTAAAGCCTGTACAACGTCGTATTCTTTACGGAATGCATGAATTAGGAGTTACACCCGATAAGCAATATAAGAAGAGTGCCAGAATTGTTGGGGAAGTTATGGGTAAATTCCACCCGCATGGTGACTCTTCAATTTATTTAGCTATGGCTCACATGGCTCAAGACTTTTCATATCGTTATATGCTAGTTGATGGACACGGAAATTTTGGTTCTGTCGATGGGGATGAACCAGCCGCAATGCGTTATACCGAGGCAAAGATGAGCAAAATTGCGGTTGAAATGCTTCGTGATATCAATAAAGAAACTATTGATTGGCAACGTAACTACGATGATACAGAAAATGAACCAGTAGTGTTGCCAGCACGAATTCCTAATTTACTTGTTAATGGTGCTAGTGGTATTGCTGTTGGTATGACAACAAATATTCCGCCACATAATTTGGCAGAAGTAATTCGCGGCATTCACATGTTGATGGATAACCCTGATGTTACTACCAAGGATTTAATGAAAGTTATTCCTGGTCCAGATTTTCCAACTGGTGGAATTGTGATGGGACGCGGAGGTATTTACCGTGCCTATGAAACCGGAAAGGGAAATATCGTTGTTCGGGCAAAGACCGAGATTGAGACTGAAAAGAATGGTCGCGAGCGAATTGTAGTTACGGAACTTCCTTACCTAGTAAATAAGGCTGAATTAGTTAAAAAGATAGCTGATTTAGCCCGTGAAAAGACAATTGATGGTATTACTGGTGTACGAGACGAATCAGACCAAACTGGTATGAGAATTACCATTGATATTCGCCGCGATGCAAGTGCTAGTGTGGTTTTGAATAATTTATTTAAAGAAACCCAAATGCAAGCAAACTTCGGAATGAATATGGTGGCCATTGTTAATGGTGCACCGCATTTCTTAACTTTGAAGCAAATGCTTGAGTACTACCTTCACCACCAAGAAGATGTTATTACTCGTAGAACTAAGTTTGAGTTAAAGAAGGCTGAAGCTAGAGCACATATTTTAGCTGGATTAAGAATTGCCCTTGATCATATTGATGAGATCATTAAGATTATTCGCGGTTCACAAAATAGCGATATTGCTAAGGCACAATTAATTCAAAACTTTGGCTTAGACGATCGTCAATCTCAAGCTATTTTAGATATGAGATTGGTTCGTTTAACAGGTTTAGAGCGCGATAAAATTGAAGCTGAATATCAAGATTTGCAAGCAAAAATAGCAGATTACAAGGATATTTTAGCTAAACCAGAACGAATTGATGAGATTATTTATAACGAGTTACTTGATATTCAAAAGCGTTTTGGTGATGATCGTCGCACTAAGATTGCTGAAGGCGAAGCAGTTTCAATTGAAGATGAAGATTTAATTGAACAAAAAGATGATCTTTTAACTCTAACTCACAATGGCTATATAAAACGTATGCCAGCTGATGAATTCAAGGTACAAAACCGTGGTGGACGTGGAATAAAGGGAATGGGAGTGCAAGATGATGATTTCATCAACCATTTAATCTTCTCAAGTACCCATGACTTTTTACTATTCTTCACCAACTTAGGGAAGGTTTACTCAAAGAAGGCTTATGAAATTCCAGAATTTGGAAGAAATGCTAAGGGCTTGCCGATAGTTAACCTGCTGGAACTTGATAAAGGTGAAAAAATTCAAGCTGTAATCAATGTACCCGAAGGAGCTGACGATAATTATCTCTTCTTTGTTACTAAGATGGGAACAGTTAAAAGAACAAAAGTCAGTGAATTTCAGAATATTCGTCGAAGTGGGTTAATTGCCTTAACTTTGCGAGATGGGGATGAACTGAACAATGTTTTAACTACCGATGGAAAACAAAATATTCTTATCGGTACCCATTTAGGTTATGCAGTTACCTTTAATGAAAAAGATGTTCGTTCGATGGGAAGAACAGCAGCCGGTGTCCGTGGAATCAATTTAAGAGATAACGATTATGTCGTTGGATCTGATATTCTAGAACCTGATTCAGAAGTATTAGTAATTTCTGAAAAAGGATATGGAAAACGTACTGCAGCTTCTGAATACCCAGTTAAGGGACGCGGCGGTAAAGGAATTAAGACTGCAAACATCACTGAAAAGAACGGTCCTTTAGCCGGTGTAACAGTAGTTAATGGCGATGAAGATATTATGCTAATTACCAGTGCGGGAGTCATGATTCGATTTGATGTGGACGATGTTTCTCAAACTGGAAGAGCTACATTGGGTGTACGTTTAATCAAGGTTGACGATGGTGCGCAAGTAGCAAGTATTACTGCTGTTCCTAAAGCTAGTGATGAAGATGAAGAAAGCACTACTGAGGAAGAACCAGTAAAAGAAAATTAATAAATAAAAAATTACCAAATT
>DBFNNF010000104.1:0-1166 GCA_048407585.1 Lactobacillus johnsonii
TTATTATGATTTTTGCTCAATACCATAATTACTGTAGGAATAGCATTATTGAGAAATAAATTAGTTGGTAATCCTACTATTGCCTCTATTTGCCCAAACTCTAGTAACTTTCTTCTTATAACTCCTTCCGCACCATTTCTAAATAAAATTCCATGTGGTAAAACTACAGCCATTCTTCCAGATTCTTGTAACTTATCTAAGCCAGTTAGGACAAAGGCATAATCTGCTTTAGCTTTTGGTGCTAACTTCTCATATGACCTAAATCTCATTTCATTGATTAAATCGGCTTCAGGACTCCATTTTAAAGAATATGGTGGGTTCATAATAACACTCTCTACAGGCTTCTCTTCAATAGGCTTTTTAACAATAGTGCTGAATCTATCACTTGGTGTAAGACTATAGCTTCCCTTACTTTCCCGAGTCAACGAATCTCCAAAAAATACACTAGCGTGCATATTTCTAATAGCTAAGTTGAATAAAAGGAACGGCAATACTTCACTTGACCACTCCTCGCATACAAATACAGCATCTTTATTAGAGTTCCATCTCTCAATAGTTAAACTACCAGTACCTGCACATAGATCTAAATTAGAAGCTGTACTTCCCAATATTTCGTTCATCAACTTACCAATCTGCTTTGGTGTGAAATCCTGTTTTTTATCTTTTCGATCAGCATATTTTTCTTGAAAGTAATCAGCAAACCAATCAAAAGACAAATCATTTTCATATTTTAGAAACTTTTCAAATAGTTCATTAGGATCTTTTTCTAGTCTTTCCATCAATTTCATTGGTACTTCAAAATCTTCTTGTGTACCAATAAGTTCATTAATAATTTCTTTTGTTAAAGCCATTATTTATCCTCTCTTTGAACATCAACTAGTTCTATTGCTACTAACATTTCCGGCAATGTTTCGATCCAATCTTCACATTCACATACTTCACCTTTATCATTTACTAAATTTGCTTGATACCATTTTTTCTTAAATTCACCTTCTCCAAGATATTTAAGCTCAAAATCAAGTTTACTAGTGCTTTCTTTAAGCAATTCCGCCAAGGTATCAGCATTTTCAAACTCAGAAAGAAGATCAGTAAAAGTTGTGTTGCCTCCAATTTCTACATAAGCTGTTCCTTTGTAATCCCATTGTTGAAATATTAATTTTATTGTT
>DBFNNF010000105.1:0-4443 GCA_048407585.1 Lactobacillus johnsonii
AAAATAAGATCATATAATTAAATCAAACATTGAAAAAGTAAGTAAAAAAGGAAGATGAAAATGGTTTATTCAGAATTAAAAGATAAAGTAGCTGTTGTAACTGGTGGATCAAAAGGAATTGGTACTGCAATTTCTGAAAGATTCGGTAAAGAAGGTATGAAAGTAGTTATTAACTATCACTCAGACCAAAAGGGTGCTCAAGAAGCTGCTGATGCTGTTAAGAAAAATGGTGGGGATGCAGTAATCGTTCAAGCTGACATTGGTTCTGATGAAGGTGCACAAAAATTAATTGACGCTGCAGTTGAGAACTTTGGTGGACTTGATGTTTGGGTAAACAATGCTGGTATGGAAAACCAAGTTGCTACTAAAGATATGTCTCTTGAAGACTGGAACAAAGTTATTAATGTTAACTTGACTGGTGTATTCTTAGGTACAAAGATGGCCCTTCGTTACTTCACTGACCACAACAAGAAGGGAAACATTATTAACATGTCTAGTGTCCACGAACAAATTCCATGGCCAACATTTGCACATTACGCAGCAAGTAAAGGTGGAGTTAAGTTATTCACTGAAACTGTTGCTATGGAATATGCTAAGCAAAATATCCGTGTAAATGCTATTGGGCCTGGCGCAATTAATACTCCAATTAATGCTAAGAAATTTGCTGACCCAGAACAAAAGAAGATTACTACTTCAATGATTCCAATGGGTAGAATTGGGGATCCATCTGAAGTGGCAGCAGCTGCTGCTTGGCTTGCATCTGATGAATCAAGTTATGTAACTGGTATTACTATGTTTGTTGATGGTGGTATGACACTTTACCCATCATTCCAAGGTGGACGTGGATAAAACTAGTTTATAAATTTATATTTAGCAATAGGAACTGGAAGATTTCTAGTTCCTATTTTTAATAAATTTCATTATTCGTAAAATGTATAGAGGCATACTATTATTTGATTCAAGAGGGTAATGAACATAATTTAGAAGCCGCAATTCAATACTTTTATAATGGAATGATTCAATTGTGGCGTAAAAGGTAATAGTATCTCTAAAAATGTGGGTAATGTAGCAATAATACATTACGCACATTTTTTGATATGCGTAAATTGTATAGCTCTATACTAAACAAGTAATTTTTTTATCTACGGCTCACCCCTATACTTATAAATTGTAAATAGAAAATTTAAAAGAGAGATAATTAAATGGAAACTCGAATTTTAGGAGAAGATTTAAAGGTTTCAGCTATTGGCTTGGGATGCATGGGATTTTCACATGCATATGGATCACCAATACCTGAGGAAGAAGCAATCAAAACAATTAGAGCAGCTTACGATGCTGGTGAGAGATTTTTTGATACTGCAGAAATTTATCGCGGTGTTAACGAAGATGGTTCAATTAACTATAATGAAGAATTAGTTGGAAAAGCACTTCATGATGTTCGAGATAAGGTTGTTATTGCGACAAAATTTGGCATTAAGAATATTGAAGGTAAAAGCAGTACCCAAGAAGTAGCGGTAGATTCTAGTCCAGAAACAATAAGAAAATCTGTTGAAGGTTCACTAAAGAGACTAAATACTGATCATATTGATTTATATTATCAACACCGTATTGATCCAAAAGTTGAACCTGAAGAAGTAGCTAGTGTAATGGCTGATCTGATTAAAGAAGGTAAAATTACACATTGGGGTATTTCTGAAGCCAATGCAGATTATTTACGTCGCGCAAATAAGGTATGTAAAGTAACTGCTATTCAGAATCGTTATTCAATGATGTATCGTGAATATGAAAAGCTATTCCCACTTTTAGAAGAATTAAATGTTGGTCTAGTTGCATTTTCACCATTAGCTAATGGGCTACTTACTGGTCAATTTATGCAAAGCGAATTTCCAGAAGGGGATTTGCGCAATGGTATGCCACAATTTTCTAAAGAAGCAATTGAACAAAATAAAAAGTTAATTGCCTTAATTGAAAGAATTGCCAAAGAACATAATGCTACACCAGCTCAAATTTCATTAGCATGGATGATTAATAAAAAGCCATATATTGTCCCTATTCCAGGAAGTCGCCATTTGAATCGAATTGAAGACAATATAGCTGCTGCTGATATTAAAATGAGTCAAGAAGAAGTAGCTGAAATAGACAATACCTTAGATAAAATTCCAATGTCAGAAGTATTTGGCGGCTCAAAAATTAAATAGTAGACAAAAAGATCGTTTAGGAAAGACCTCAACGATCTTTTTGTCTACTTACTTTTTATCACTATAAAGATAGTGAATACTAGCATAAAAAAATAGCAATTTTTTAAAAGGTATTTTCCCTCTATACTAATAAACATCAAGTTAAGACAAATTAAAAATAGTGAGGAGAAAAACTTATGTCACAAATGATTGCAATTGGAATTTTACTAGGATTATTATTTTTATCTGTTAGACCAAATCGTCGAGTTCAACCTCAAAGAATTGATCGGCATGGAAGATAGGATGATTTAAATGGAAAAATTTAATTTAAATTCAATGATTGGAGAAGTTAAGGAATATTTTGGAAAAGAAGGAAAGCTTCTATTCCCAGTAGATCGTGATTTTAAAAATGGAGAAACTTTAAAAGAAATTAGTGATAGTAGTCACTACATTTGGTATAGTCACATCAATCCTGCAACAACGGTTAATATTATTAACTATTTAGCTGACGAGAAGGATAAGCGGCAAATTTTTTATCCAATCTATTCTGTTAAGGAAATTGAGGAAGATCCAAGTAAGAGGGATACGGGACTTTATTTCTTTAAAGGAAAGAAAAATGCTCCATTTACAATTAATAATGCTGGTGGGGGATTTGCCTATGTGGCAGCTATGCAAGATAGTTTCCCGCATGCCTTATATCTAAGTCAAAAAGGGTACAATGCTTTTGCTTTAATTTATCGACCAACTAGGCCTTATGAAGATTTGGCCCGAGCAATATCTTTTATTTATGATCATGCTAATGAATTAGAAATTGATCGGGAGCATTACTCACTATGGGGAGGATCGGCAGGTGCTAGAATGGCAGCTGAACTCGGAAATCTAGAAGTCCTACGGCAATTAACTCAGAGGGATGATATACCCCAAGCTGATAGTGTTATTATGCAATACACTGGATTTAGTAGAGTTTCTAGATTTGATGCACCAACCTATGTATGTGTCGGTGATAATGACTGGATTGCTAATTGGGAAACGATGAAAATGCGTCTCTTTTATTTGAAAAAAATGGGTATTCCGACTGAATTTCATGTATATCATGGTTTGGGTCATGGATTTGGCCTTGGCAGTGGAACTGCTGCTGAGGGATGGATCAATGATGCAATTAAGTTTTGGCAATCAAACATGAAGAGAAAATAGGCGCAGTATTCAATTTCTGGATAGCCCTATAGCTAAATAACAATTTTATTTGAAAAACACAAATTTTATACTAGTAATGTAATCAAGAAAATACAGAAGAGAGGATTAAAAAATGACAGAAGAATATTTCGAATTAAATAATGGAGTTAAAATTCCTAAACTAGGTCTTGGTACTTTTAGAATGCAACCTGCAATTGCTCAAAAAGCAGTAGAAGATGCTTTGAAGGATGGTTACCATTTAATTGACACTGCTGAAGCTTACTATAATGAGGATGGTGTTGGTCGTGCAATCAAGAACTCTGGTATGAATCGAGAAGCCTTGTTTATTAGTACTAAGCTTTGGACTTCCTCATATAATGATCCTAATGCTGTAGATAAAGCTTTAGATCGGTTAGGGCTTGACTATATTGATTTATTATTCTTACATCAACCATCTGGCGATTGGAAGAGCGCTTATAGAACTTTAGAAAAAGCATATAAAGAGGGTAAAATCAGAGCAATTGGTATTTCAAACTTTGAACGTTCAAGTGCAACTTTGAAAAATGTTTTGGAGTTTGCTGAAGTTAAGCCACAAGTATTGCAAGCTGAAGCTCATCCTTATTTTCCACAAACCGAAGCTAGAGAGATCTTGAAACCATATGGAACTCGTTTAATGGCCTGGTATCCACTTGGTTCAGGTGACAGTTCATTGATTAATGAACCAATTTTTACTAAACTTGCTAAAAAGTATAACAAGAGTAATGTTCAAATTATTTTACGTTGGCATACTCAGATGGGCTTTATTGTAATTCCAGGTTCAACTAATCCACAACATATTCATGATAATCATGATATCTTTGATTTTAAATTAACTGATGAAGAAATGGCTGAAATTGCAAAGGTAAATAAGAATCGTCGTTACTATTGAAATCTAATTAGTTTATTAGGTGCAATAAGATCTAAGTTAGAAAAGTTAATAGGTCGATAAAAATACGCTTCTATTTAGAAGCGTATTTTTAGTAGACAAGCCCATGTTGTTTATCAGAAATTATATATCAATTTGGGATACGTATAATGTATAGTAGCATGATAA
>DBFNNF010000106.1:0-4785 GCA_048407585.1 Lactobacillus johnsonii
TTTGTTTTTCAAAATATACTTACTTATGATTATTAAAGCTGCTCCTCCACCAAAGAAAAGCCAAAACTTGATAGTATAACCAAGATCTGTTGAATTATATAAATTAGTTAAAAAGAGATATATAGGAGCACATAAATAGCATAACCACCATACAAGCTCATATTTTTCATTCCATTTCAATAATTTGGGTGTAACTGAAAAATACATAGTAGTAACTAAAAGTAAAATCACAATAATTATTGCCAATACTTGATTATAAGTAAAATGTAAGCCATACTCATGAACATTTCCGATAAATATTATCAATCCAGTAATCGTAATTACCCATGACAATATCCTTAGACCAATAATTTTATAATGTTTAGTCATTTAAACTACCTACTAATGAATCTATGAATAAAGTAATGCAGTGCTAAATATCAAATCATCACTGTTTTACTTTAATTGACTATAGTTTAATTATGAGTATAGCCAAAATAACCTCCTATTGCTGCACCTCCTACACCACAAATTGCCATTCCCCATGGGCCAAAACTTTTACATGCTTTAATACCAGTTCCTGCGCCACTAGCAGCTGATAAAACAGTATCTCCCCATCGATTTCCACCAACAATCTTTGATAATTCTTTGTCATTTAATTTCATTGTCAAAATCCTACTTTCTTATCTTGCCAAAACCACCTGTTGCAGCTGTAACCCCTGTCCATAAAATAGGAAGATAATGGGCACCAGCTACAGCACATGCAGGTCCACAAATTGTACCACCAACTGTAGCCCCAATCATAGCTGATCCCACTGCTCCTCCCACATTTGTTTGCCAATTATTTCTTCCACCAACAACGACTGCTAAATCTTTATGTGATAAATAATTAAATTGTTTCATGATAGAAACCTCCTAAAATTTTATTTATATGCATAGCTTACTAAAGTTATCATCTTAAGATATAAAATTGACCAATATTGTTCTATTTGTGTCTAAAATTACTTTTATTAACTAAATTAGTATTTTTTACTTATTATTCCTTACCTTATCCAAAAGATATTTTAAATACGTACTCCTACCGGTCATTATCGTCACATTCCCCTGCATCCCATATTTAATATTCTCATCATTAACTTTTGCAGTCGAAATAATTTCGTACATATTTTGTTTATTCATGTTCACAGGATAGACTCCAATTTCCTTTACCTTACCAGTCAAGTGTCTAGTTAAGCCATCTCCAGTAGGTACAGAAAAGGTTAACGAGTGTCCCTTTTTAATAGTCGAGATTTTATCACTTGTCACATAAGTTACAATTTTTACTTTGCTTTTAGGTTTCATAACAGGCATTAAACTAATCCCACCACCTTGATCAACATGAGCTACCCACTTTTGACCATATTTCGTAACGACTTGTCCCTCATCATAGTTAACATTTTTCCGCTTAATTACAACCGTTGGTTCAACAACGCCAACCGAAGAGACTGTATTCTGCCTAACTGCAAAAAAAGATCCAACAAATAAAAGTAAGACAAAAATAGCTGCTGGAATAATAATCATAGTCGAAAAATTTCTATACTTATAGGAATAGAATTCGGTACTTTCATAATTCTTTGCATCCATCTGTACTCACCTATCCCTTCACTAAGTCATAATAAAAGCCATGCATATTCATCAATTCGCTGTGACTGCCTTCTTCAACTATCTGGCCACGATCAATTACAACAACCTTATCTGCTCGTTCCGCAATTGCCAGACGGTGTGCGATAAAAATAATTGTCTTATCTTTGAGCTTCATCAAATTATCAATTACTCTCTTCTCAGTAATTGTATCTAAGCCACTTGTTACTTCATCAAAGATAAATACCTTTGCAGGAGATAATAATGCCCGAGCAATTGTTAACCTTTGTTTTTGTCCACCAGATAGAATTTTTGCATTTTCATCTAATTTTGTTTCAAATTGCAAAGGTAGATTAGCTATTTCTTGGTCAATCTCAGCAATCTGACAAGCCTCTATTACATCTTCTTCAGTGATATCTGGCCTACAACCTAACAACAAATTCTCTCTAACTGTTCCAGAAAAGATATATGGGGTTTGAGGTACATAATTCACATATGATCGCAAGCTATGCTTATTAATCTCACTTGTTGCATGGCCATTTAAAATGACTTGACCCTTACTTGGCGAAAAGAAATCTACTAACAACTTAACCATTGTTGATTTTCCAGATCCACTCATTCCAACAATCGTTAATTTTTCGCCCTGGTTAATTTTTAGATTAATATCTTTTAAGACATCTGCACCATAACCATAGCGATAATCCACATTCTTATATTCAATATTTCCTTCTAGGAGCTTACAATCTTCAATAGCAGTCTTCTGATTGAATTCACTTTTTACTTGATAGACCTCATTCAATCGATTTTGAGCAACACTAGCTGATTGAAGTCGCGGTTGCAGATTAATAATATTTTGCAGTGGATCAATAAAATATGCCAGCAACGCATTAAAAGTCATCAACTGACCAATGCTCAATTGTCCTTGCATTACAACTTTTGCACCAACCCAAAGAATAATTACATTAAGAGATAATTGAATAAATGTCTTGAGTGCTGTCTGCAAGCTCTCAGTTTTGCTGTATTTAAAAGATTTTTTTAAGTAATCTACAAACTGACTATCGATTCTTCTATACCTTGTATTCTCACTATTTAATGCTTTAATTGTTTCAATTCCTTGAATGTCTTCAATAACTGAAGAACTCAAAACAGCATTACTTTCCATTTGCTCATTATTTAATTTTTCAAACTTTTTAGTAAAACCTAGAATTACAACTGCATAAATAGGTAAAGCCAATAATGTGATTCCAAACAAAGTCATACTCTGAGCCGCTAATACTAATCCCATTACGATTACAATTGATAGATCTAAGAAAAGCGAGATAACCGTACTTGCCAAAGCATCAATAATTCTACTTGCATCAGAAAAACGTGAAGTAATTTCACCCGTTCTTCTTGTTACAAAAAATTCCATCGGTAATTCAAAAATATGTCTAATATATTGAAGATTTAAATCAATACTTAATCTTTGTCCTAAAACATTTAGCAAAAAATTCTGTCCATAGGAGAAGATAGAATTAAAGACATAAGCAATTAACAATCCGACTGCTAAGATTGATAAAGTCTGATAAGTACCACTTGGAATATAAGTATCAATTATTCCTTGAACAAAATATGAACTACAGATACTAATTATGGTCATTAATAAAGCGGCTAGAATGATATTAATCATTAGCCGCTTTTGTTTAAACATATATGGAAAGAGAGACCATAGGTTATTCTTCTTTTCTTTAATTGGTTCAAAGTTTTCATTGGGAACCATAAAGAGTGCAATCCCTGTCCATTCTTGAGCGAACCTATCTTTAGGCATTTTTATCACACCAACTGAAGGATCTGGATCGGCAATTAATAAATAATTTTTAGTATTTTTTAGCACCACATAATAGTGAAGCAATTCTCCCTGTTTAAGTACGTGAGCAATAAAAGGATACTGAATACCGTCATCATTAAATAAAGACATATCTGCCTTTACGGCTTCTGTTTTTAAATTAAATTTCTGGGCTGTTTTAACTAACCCTAAAGCAGTTGTTCCTTCAAGATTAGTACGCGCTTCATGACGTAAATGAGCTAAAGATATACGAGAATGATATTGTTTTAAGATCATCGCTAAACAAGCAACTCCGCAATCCATCTCATCTACTTGAGGTACATAAACAGATTTATATTTGAATAACATAAGTCTTACCTTTTATTTAACGTTAATTTCTGGATATTTACTTAGTAAATTTTTGACATTTTTTCTACAACTACGAGCAAATATTACTTCGTCACCATTAGGAAATGTTATTGTCTTTTTCGAAAAATCAATGCTATCAATATTATTTGGATTGACTACGCAAGATTGAGATACTTTAACAAGAAAGTCATTTTCATCACTAATTTTTGAAATATTACTTCTAAATTCAGCTGAACCAGTTTCAGTTATTAACGTAACTTTATGTTGTGTAGGGCTATTTTCAAGATAATAGATATTAGTATCTTCTACCTTATTTATCCTGCGGCCTACTTTATAAACAAGCTCTTTTCTTCCAGACTTTGTAAGATTGTTAATACTTTGAATCGCCCCAGTAATTGTTTCTTCTAGACGCTTCATCATATCATTTTGGTCTAGTGCTTTATTAATATAATCAATTGCACCAATTCGTCTTCGATAAGTTAAGGGGGCATATTTATCATAAGCAGTAACAAAAATAATCTGAGCATTCGGATCTTGTTTTTTGATGAATTCTGCTAAATCTACTCCATTCTTAGCTTCAGAATTTTGACTTAATTCAATATCTAAGAAGTAAATTGCATTTTGAATATCCTTAGCCACTACATAACTTACGACTTGCTCAAAGGTAGTGGCAACTTGCTCTACACTAATCTCCACATTTTCATAAGCTGTATTGTCTTCCACTAAATTCTCAGCTGCGTATTTCACATTGTTTGCTAAATTATTTGCTAGTGTTTTATCGTCATCACAAATAATTACTGGATATTTCAATGTTTTTTCACTGCTATATAAAACATGGAAATATGTAGAAGAATATGTATTTTCTACATATCAGAAAGATATATTTTCCCTTTCTTTGTTTTATTTACTGTTGTCTTCATTAGTATTCTGATATTCCATTTAGGAGTAATCACATTGACTAGCTATCACAGCTTTAGGGCCTAGCCAGCCCCTTTGTTTTTATTTTTTTATCT
>DBFNNF010000107.1:0-1490 GCA_048407585.1 Lactobacillus johnsonii
GAAAATTCAGTTTTTTTTGAAATTTTATAGCAAAAATTTTATACTTTTTACTGCATATACAAAAACGCACCTCTTTCACAAGAAGTGCGTTTTCATTTCTACCTATTTGTATTATTCTTCAAATGCCTTTAGTTGTTTCCAAAACATTGGGAGCAAGAATAACTGGAGGAATAATACACAACCAGTAAGGACACTTGTATAACTAAAGAAGATCAATTCTGAAAATAAGTCGGCTAAGATTACGACCGCGATACAAAGCTGGCCAACCGTTAACCATTCTCGCTTAACTTTATTAGCTGAGAAGATCATTACTAATTGGATTGCTACTAAGACTGCCTGGATCAACTGTAGTAGAAATAGTGAATGCATTTTATATCTCCTAACTAAAAATTATCCTCGTACATTTTACTACACGTTATGAATTTTTTAATTACAGCTTTTTTACATCTATTTAACAACTGTTGAAACCTTTTTCTTCGTAGTATACTTGCGCCACAATGTCTGTAAATAATAAGCAGCATAACAAACAATTACAAACGGAATCGTACAATACAAGGCAATTCGTTGTTGTGGATCAAACCAAATTAAGATGCAAGAAAGGCTGCTAGCAATAAATTGTACAATACCCTTTAGGGTTGACACTTTAAATAATAAAAGTGCCAATTCTAGGGGGTGTTTTTCGTTTCTAGTTATTCCACAACAGAAAAATTAAGATTACTAAGTAATTATCAGGATTCAGATTGCTCATTAGGAGTATTCGCTGACTATCACGAAGTGAGAACAGCGAACATGACTAAATGGATTAAACAATTTTTATTAGCAGGACTGGCAGGATTAATTCGTCCTAAACATAACCAAAAATATTCACTTAAGACAAAGATTGCCGCGGTGAAAGATTATCAGCTTAACGGACTGGCTAGTCGTGAGGTTTTAATTAAGTACAAAATACGCCATATTTCTCAACTAAAACAATGGATTATCCAGTACAATAGTGACAAACTAACTGTTGCTTACGCAACAAGAAAGCGAGTTAAGAAAATGGGCCGGAAAGTATCCTTTGATGAGAAAAAGCAGATTGTGCAGTGGACGATTAACCACCAGAACAACTATAAAGAAGCAGCTAGTAAGTATGATATTAGTTATCAGCGGGTTTATTCGTGGGTACGTAAATATTTGCACGATCATAATTGGGAAGTACTAAAAGATAATCGTGGCAGAAATAAAGATAAAGAACCGACAAATGAGCTCGAACGGTTGAGAAAACGAGTACGTGAATTAGAAGCTGAGAAACGAGAAAGCGAGGTACAAATTGCGTTCGCAAAAAAATTAGTCGAAATACGCAATCGGGAGGTGCATCGACCGGACGATATCAAGCGATTCAAGAAATGATTAAAGACGGTTATACAGTATCAGAACTAGTTAAAGCGGCTAAAGTAAGCCGGCAAGCCTACTATAAGTGGCTAAAACGAGAATTAACTACTAAGGATATC
>DBFNNF010000108.1:0-5757 GCA_048407585.1 Lactobacillus johnsonii
ATTTCACTCGTTTATTCTAAATTTATATGCCATAATCATATTTTTTCACGTTTCAGATCAATTATCAAAACTATTATTATCAATTCGTTCTTATACTTTATAGTATTATAATAGTAAAAATAAAGCTATCTCAAAAGGAGGAAAAAATGTCCGCAAAACTTATCTTTAGTGATATAGATGGAACTCTTATTACTTCTCAAGGTATCGTCTCTTCTACTACTATTGAGGCAATACGTAAACAAATTATAGCTGGTAATTTATTTATTCCAGTTTCTGCCCGTTTTCCTAAAGGAATTATGAATGTAGTAGATAAAATCACCAATTTCTGTCCAATGATTGCCTATAATGGAGCATTAGTTTTAGATGAAATGGGTCGTCCGCTTAATTCACAATTCTTCGAAGCTTCACTTGCCCTTAAGTTAATTAAAGAAATTGAAGCACTTGATACTAATGATCTTGCCTGGAATGTCTATAGTGGCTATAACTGGTTTTCTTCTCTTAATAAAAACCCATTAATTATTAAAGAAGAAGAAACAGTAGGCGTTAAATCTTTACCAGTTTCTACAGACCAAATAAAAGAATTAAAGGGAGTTCATAAGATACTAATTATCGGCAAACCTACTCTTATCGATAAAATTATCCCTAGCCTTGAATCTAAGTTTCCTAGCCTAGATTTTGTTAAATCAGCACCTCATCTTTTAGAAGTCGTTCTTAAGGGTGTTGATAAAGGAAATGCAGTTAAAATTGTTCTTGATAGCTTTGCAATGGACAAAAGCAACACTTGGGCTTTTGGTGATAATTATAATGACGAATCAATGTTTAATTCAGTTGGTCATCCCATTTTAATGGGAAATGCTCCAAAAGACTTGAAAGAGAGCTTATCTATTCCAATAACTCTTGATAATGATCACGATGGAATTGCTGCAGTATTAAATAAAATTTCTAACTAAAAAAGATTGAAGTTTTAATCCTCATTAACAAAAGGATAAACTTCAATCTTTTTTTGTCTAAGAGTACTAAATATTATTTAGCCTCTTCTTTATTCTTTTTTCTGCCTAAGCCTTCGTAAGTAATCTTCATAGCAGCAGACATATTAATTGGAAGTAAGAATACCAAAAGTAATAATCCAATATCCACACATAATGCAACTTCAATTAAAGTTGGCACACCAGATGGGATTAAGGCGGCGAAAGTACCACCAAGGATAATAGCTGCTGATATTACAACTGTTCCGATAATGTCGCAGGCCTCAAGCATTCGTTGACTTGTACTCCAGCCAGGGTTTACTTCTCCTAACTCACGATAACGCATCATTAGGAAGATTGAGTAGTCAACACCTAAAGCAACAATCATGATGAAGCTGAAGAATGGAGTGTTCCAAGCCAATAATGATCTGCCTAAAACAGCCTTAACAATCCATTGATTAATTGATAAAGAAGTTAGGTATGCAATTACTAAAGTACCTAGGATAAACATTGGTTGTAATACTGATCTAGTAACAAAGATCAAAGCAATACCAATACCTACTAACATAATAATTGCAGTTCTTAAGAAGTCGCTACTTGCAGTTTCTTGAGTATCGTAAATCTTTTCAGATTGTCCACCCATTGCAACTGTTGAACCAGCAAGACTTGTACCCTTAACTGATTTCTTAACCATGTTACTAATTTCGTGAGCCTTCTTTGCTCCTTCAGTTGAAGCAGGGTTCATCTTTAGAATGATGATGATCTTAGTAGATTTAAGATCTGAACTCATGTAGTTATCAAGAGCAGGTTTAAAGGTTGATGAGTGAATCATGTTTGCTGGGATGTAGAAAGTCTTACCAGCTGCTGAATCAGCTAATCCAGTTAAGTATTCTTGACCAGCACCTAAACCGCTGTTTACTTTGTCAATTCCGGCGGTAATCTTAGGATTATTTGATGCAATTTGACCAGCACCATTTGCTAATTGGTTTGCACCGCCATTAAGTTGACCAATACCTGAACTTAATTGACCAGCACCACTGTTTAATTGACCAATACCATTTGCCAATTGGTTAGTGCCGTTTAAACCAGATTGTAAACCAGTGTTTAATTGACCAGCACCGTTTGCTAATTGACCGGCACCATTTGCAAGTTGACTAGAACCAGCTACACCTGCTTGTAAACCATTTGCAAGTTGACCTGCTCCACTGTTTAAGCGAGCTGCGCCTTCATTTAAGCGACTAGCACCTGCAGCACCTTGAGCTACCGCACCTTGAACTTGGGTTAAGCCTGAGCTTAATTGGTTCAAAGCAGTAGTTGCGCCTGGTAAAGCAGTGTTTGATGCAGTAGCTAAAGTGTTTACTTGTTGTTTCAAGTTATCAACTTGACCCATTAAACCTTGAAGGGTTTGTAGAGTATTTCCTACATTATTTGCTGACTCTCCAAGTTTCTTATCTGCTTCACCAGCTGCTTGAATATTACCAGCTACACTTTGTAAGCTTGAAGTAAGATTCTGAGTTTTTTGAGTAGAAGCAGATTCTACTTTACCTAAAATTTGACTAAAGGCTGCACTCATAGCCTGCTTTTGTTGATCATTTAACTTAGCACTATCCATAGCTTGAGCATAAGCTTGTGTTAATTCAGCTTTTTCACTATCGCTAAGACCAGCACCTGAGCTTTGTAAACCTTTTAAAGTGTTACCTGCTTGAGTTAAATTATCGCCTATAGTTTTGGCTTGAGTACCAACATCAGTTAAATTAGCTTTTAGACCAGCAGTATCCACAGAACTTGATGATTGACCCAATGCTTGATTCAATTGTTGAATACCATTGTTAATTTGAGGCAATCCCTTTTGAAGAGCATCTAATTGTGCCTTAGTAGCACTATTCATTTGTCCAGATAATTGTGCACTCATAGTATTCAAACCATTTACTAAGGCTTGAGTACCATTCTGTAAACTCTGAGTACCACTTTGTAAACTTGCAGCCCCATTAGCTAATCTAATAGTTCCGTTTTCAAGTTGTACAGCACCTTGTTGTAAGTTCAAAGTACCACTTTCTAAACGACCAGCACCAGTTGCTAAACGCATAGTTCCTGATCTAAGTGCTTCTGCACCGTTTTGAAGACGTGTAGTTCCACTAGCTAATTGATTTGCACCAGCTTGCAGACGGCCAGTTCCGTTAGAAAGTTGATTTGCACCATTTTGTAGTTGAACAGCACCATTAGTAATTTGTTTACTACCGTTACTTAAAGTTCCTAAACCATTTCTAGCAGTATTAACACCTGAGTTAACAGTACCTAATTGGTTGTCAACGTAAAGACGTTTAATTGATTTTCCATTTGGTTCAGTTACAGAAGATGCAAATTTAACATCTGGGTCTGCCTGAATCTTTTTAACAATCTGATCGATTTCTTTTAAGCTCTTTTCGTTATCAAGCTTATCTTTGCTCTGAATATATAAAGTTGAATATTCAGGAGTACCAATTGAGAAATGATCTTGTAAAACTAATAATCCAGCTTTTGATGGTGTAGAATTAGAAATTTCATCTGCATCATCATAATTCAAATTATTTGAATAGAACAAGGCAAATGGTAATACCGCAACTGCCATTACAACTAAGTAAATAATTGGATGAGTCAAGCTCCCCTTTGAAAGAGCATGCCATAACTTAGAGTTGCTTTCACCTTCAAACTTCTTAACTGGCCAGAATAATTTCTTACCTAAGACAGCCATAAAGAATGGGTTTAAAGTTAAAAGTACTACTAATAATACAGCGACCCCAACAGCAACCCCAACAGCTGAACGGTAAATTGAGAAGTTAGCTAAACCTAACGCACTAAATCCAATTAAGATTGAAGATCCAGAATAAAGAATTGTCTTACCAGCTTTACGCAACGCATCATTTGTTGCCTCATGGTTCGACATCCCCTTACTCAAGTTCTCTTTAAATTTATCATACAGCAGGATATTGTAGTCAGTACCAATACCGAACAAAACAATAACCATGAAAACTTGAGTAAAGTTTGAAAATGGAAAGTTAAATTTCTCTACTAAATTAGTAACAATTGAGAATGAAGTAATAAATGAAACACCAACTGTTAATAATGAAATTATTGGCACAATTGGCGACTTAAATACAATTACTAAAACAATGAAAATAAAGAAGATAGTAATTAATTCAGTCTTTTTAATACCTTCTTGAACCGAAGCAGAGAAATCATCTTCAAGAATTCTAACCCCAGTTACATATGTTCTAACTCCTGGAGTTTTAACAGCCTTTGTTAAAGTCTTATTAACGTTAGAAACAGTCGAATGATCATTAGCAATATTTAATTGCACAATTTCTGTTGTTTTATCTTTAGAAATTAATTGTGCTTTTGTTGCATAGTTGTCATTAGGAGTCATCATTGACTTGATACCAAGCTTTTTCTTATTGTCCTTTAAAAAGCGAATTGTATCGTCAATTTTCTCCTTATCACTCGAGGTTAGTTTCCCGTGTTTTTTATTAAAAACTACCCCTACAACATAGGTATTATCTTGTCCATGCCCCCACTTACTTTCGATGTTAGTTGCAATAGAACTTTGAACATCTTTAGGAAGTGAAATTTCTGAATGCTGACGTGTCAATGCATCCACATTTGGCAACGAGAAGACAGCAATTAGCAAAATTGCTATCCATGCTATCAAAGCACCAAGATGATTTTTCAGCAATTTCATGTGCTACTTTCCTTTCCCCTTATTTTGTACCTTCAACTTGAAGTTTTGGCGCTACAAGTCTTAAAAGCATCTCATGGTAATTATCGTCAGCTTCTTTTTCTGTTTCATCGATTACATATCGATCTAAGAAAACATAACCCAAAACAGCTCCAAGTAAACTATGCAAAGAAACAACATTCTTTTTGCCTACATCTAGCTTTTCTCCTAGATCTACTATCTTTAAAACTTCTTCACGAATTTGTTCATTTTGAACATATTCATTTAGTCCATAGTAAATGCTAGAAATAGCCTTATCATGTAGTAAAAAATCTCTTATTTCATCTGCAAATCTAAACAAAGCATCCAGACCTGAATGGCCTATTATCTTCTTTGTTAAGTGCTGACGCAAAACTTGCAGTCTATTAACACAAACTAAAACTAATAAATCATTGCGATTAGCAACATAGTGATACAAAGATTGAGACCTAATCCCCAATGCTTTAGCTAAAGCTGGCATTGTTAATTCACTTAATCCCTTTTCACTAATAATTGTTATAGCTTGATCAATTACTTTTGAGCGGTCCAAAGCTCTTTTTTTAGCCAAGATAATCACCTTCTTTTTGTGTACTCATATACTTTAACACGTCAATGTGTAGAAAACAATCTACAATGTGTAGAAATTTATCTACTTTTTGAAAAAAATAAAAAGGAGTTATAAAACTCCTTTAAATCTATTTTTGTTTAATCATCCAATTATTAATTGAATCCCCAATTTTAGCTAGATCAGCATCTTCTTCACTAACCATTGCCATGGTGTAAGTTTTTCCATCTTCTTGAATTATAGCTGCACCTTGTTTCTTATCAGCTATTCTATAAACCACACCATTAATGTTTTTCGCTAAGCCTTTTTCAGGAAAATTAGCTAACTGTCCTAAAATTTGATTATCCACATTGGTCCCTAAGAGTTTTCCCTGATAAAGCTTTTGCATAGTATTAACTAGATCACTACTACTTGTTTTTCCAGCAAAATCTTTACCAAAATTATCAGTAATTTCAGTATTACTTGCACCAAACTCTTTTGCAGTTTGATTTACTTTT
>DBFNNF010000109.1:0-1583 GCA_048407585.1 Lactobacillus johnsonii
TTTCTTATTTTGGATTTCATATTCTAATGTCTCCTCTGTTGAATAGATCATTATTTCAATTTGAGCATCTTCTCCTTTTCTTATTAACTCTCGACTTTCTTCTATTGCATTATCACATGTAATTCCTATAATTCTTACTAAATCAATTTCATTAATGTGCGGAGGAATTTTATTTATTACCTCATCACATTCAAAGTTATAAGAAATCTCCAAATTATACATCTCTGTAAGTTTTGAAATAATAATACTTTTCAAAGACCTAATATTCACATGATTTACATCTTTATACTTTTTAAATGCGTCTGACTTTAAATTAGTTTTAGTATAAGTATTTAATTTTTCGGCCGATTGTAAAATTAAGTTGAACACTTTTGAAAAATAAAAAAGTCCATCTGGACCTGTTTGATAGAATGTAATTACCAACACAACATTCAGAAACGAGGTCACAAATGGACTCTTTACATTCTATCATGCCTAAGCACAAAAAGGGAAAGCATTTATCACTAGAAGAGCGAGTTATTATCCAAACGCGCTTAAAAGATAATTGCTCTATCAGAGCTATTGCTCGTGAACTAGCTTGTTCTCCCTCAACAATCAGTTACGAAGTTAGACGTGGTACTGTTTCTCTTTATCATGGCAAGCAAAAGCGGTATAAGGCAGATCATGGTCAAAGTGTTTATCAATCTAATCGTAGTCACTGCGGTCGTAAATCAGATTTTTTAAAGAAAGCTGATTTCATCAAGTATGTCAATAAACATTTCTTTGAAGATGGCTGGTCGCTTGACGTATGTGCTAATCGTAGTTTAGCCATAGGAGAATTTTCTCATCATCAAACAGTTTGCACTAGAACTTTATATAACTATGTAGACCAGGGTTTATTAGCTATCAGAAACTCTGATTTGCCTGAAAAGCTAAAGCGTAATACTAAGCTTCTCTGGCAAGTCGTAATTATAAATTCCTAATAAGCCTTGATCAACGTAATTATAAAGAGTTTTGGTGCAGACAACATCGCTGCTAGCGAATTCGCCAACAGCAGTAGCACGATTACTGCACACATCAAGCGACCAGCCATCTTTAAAAAAATGCTTGTGGACATAGCGCATGAATTGAGCTTTCCTGAGAAAGTCTGATTTGCGCCCACAATTTTTACGATGAGCTTTATATGCATCATGCCCTTGAGTAGCCTTATATTTTTTGACTTTACCATGATACAGTTTTACAGTGCCACGCTTAACCTCATAGCTGATAGTAGAAGGAGAACAGTTAAGTTCACGGGCAATTGCACGCAAAGAATAGCCATCTTTCAAACGCAATTGAATAATAACTCGCTCTTCAAATGATAAATGCTTGCCTTTAACGTGCTGGTTCATGGTAGAATGTAAAGAGTCCATTTTGACCTCCAATAGAAAGTTTTTGTGGTTATTAACATTCTATCAAACAGGTCCGAATGGACTTTTTATTTTTTATCAAGTGTTCAATTTAATTTTACAATCAGCGAAAACAATTTATTCATTGAATATCCAAAAGCAGCAGCTAGAATTAGTGTTATCCATTTTTCTTTATTTGATGCTATCTTTTCATTA
>DBFNNF010000110.1:0-1766 GCA_048407585.1 Lactobacillus johnsonii
ATCCGGTTTTTATGTACACAGGAAATCGTTCCTGATATGATGTAATTACCCCTAAAAACAACCAAAGGGAGCGATTTCCATGTATCAAAATTATACCATAGGGCAAACCGAATTCGTACTAAACTATAACTATGATTTACCACAGAATCATGTTGCGCGACTAATTAGTGATTTTGTCGACTCGATTCCACAAGATGTGCTATTAGAAGATTCAGGAGCGGCTACCGGCCGCCCTTTATCGCATCCAGCAATTATGCTTAAGATTCTCTTGTTTGCCTACTCACGTCAAACTTATTCTGGAAGAAAGATTGAAATGATGTTGGATGAGAACCTGCCAATGCGTTGGTTAGCCCATGATTATACTTATAGCTACCATACCATCAATAACTTTCGCCGCAGTCAGCACGCTAGTAAGCTAATTAAACATGCCTTTGTCTACTTTACCATGACTTTGAAAGATCACGGACTAATTCAAAATGATGCAGTTTTTATCGATGGGACCAAGGTAGAAGCCGATGCCAATAAATATTCATTTACTTGGCGGCGGGCAGTTGAAAAGTATCACGCTAAGTTAAGAGAAAAGACAAGTAAGCTTTATGAGGAACTAGTAGAAAAGCAAGTGGTACAGGAAATGGCACCGGAGCTGGTTACTTCCGCCGAAGGCATGGAAGTAATGGAACAAGAACTGGCGGAGAAAATCACTAAATTAGATGAAAAGATTAAGCAAGAACCAAAAATCATCAAAGGGGGTTCAGTTAGAAAACGGCGCCGTCGTTTTCTAAAAAAGCTTCGTCACCAATTAAGCAACGACCTAATTCCGCGTGCCAAAAAGTATGAACGTGCTGAAAATATCTTCCAAGGTCGTAATAGCTATTCCAAAACTGACCACGATGCGACCTTTATGTGTATGAAGGAAGATCCGATGATGAATCGGGAGTTGAAGCCTGGCTATAACCTGCAAATCGCTACCCATAAGCAATTTGTGCTTGATTACGGGCTGTTTTCAAATCCAACTGACACCAGGACCTTAGTGCCATTCCTTACCCAGTTTCATGCTTTAGATTTCTTTGAACATATAGTCGCCGATGCAGGCTATGGAAGTGAGTACAATTACACAATGATTCTTGATCGGTTTGAAAAGCAGCCGGTTATCCCATACACAACCTATCAGAAGGAACAGAAACGTAAATTTAAAAACGATCCAACTAGGTCACAGAATTGGGAATATAACGCTAATGACGACTACTACATTGATCATCAAGGAGTTCGTTTTAGTTTTTATCGCTATAGTAAATCCACTGATAAGTATGGCTTTAAGCGTGACTTTAAAATCTATCGTGCTGATAAACATCAACTATCAGTTAAATTAGATGAACTAGCGAAGACACCAGGTGGTCGTCAACGTTATATGAAGGTTAACCCAACCTGGAATTATTATAAAGCTAAAGTTAAAGATGCCCTCTCAAGTGACGAAGGCAAGGCAATTTATCGTCGACGGAAGTTCGACGTTGAGCCAGTCTTTGGTCACATGAAGAGGGATTTTGGCATACGCCGAACTCATCTCCGTGGCCAACGGGCTGTGGAAAATGACATTGGGCTAGCCCTGATGGCATTAAATCTAACGAAATTTGGCCAATCAATTAGTCGATTGGAGACTAATTTCATAAATAATTTAAAATCCGGACTATGATTTTTGAACCGATCAAAAATCATAGTCCGGATTTTACTGTTTGAGAACCAAAAATTAATAGTTAATTCCCGGCCTC
>DBFNNF010000111.1:0-2785 GCA_048407585.1 Lactobacillus johnsonii
TAAAAAATTATTCTTCAACCATCATTTCCTCTTCACGTTTTTGTTCAATCTTACGAAGCCATGGTAAAACGAAACCTAAACCAAAGAGTACTACAACAGTAATAATATTCATCCATAGTTGATGAGTAAATGCTTTTGTACCAACTGCAACGTTTTGTGGAATGAATCCTAAAGTTGCACAAACAAAAGTAAAGAGTAAGCACCAAAAACCAACAGTTAATGCACCAGTCTTGTTTTTAATAAAGACATAGCTAGAGTGATATTTATCCTGATGCATTCTCATTGCTACAAAGGCAAAGAATACCCAACAAGTCTTATATGGTGAAATAATACCGTTAACATTTAATAGCCAGTTGTAAATAGTATTGATATTTGGCAAAGTTCCTGTCAAAAGAAGTAAGAATAAGCTGAGTCCTACAGTAAAAGTATAACTGTGAATTGGACGACCATTCTTGTTCTTCTTGGTCAACCATTTTGGCATGAATTTTTCGCCAACATCTCCGGCAAATACACGACTTGACGCATCTAGTAATACGGCAAGTTGAGCCATCATAAAGATTGCTTGTACAACGGCGAAAATGTACATCAATACCTTACCCATTCCTAAACTTTCACCTAAAAGTTGGAAAGCATAGTAAGGACCGTTCATCTTAAAGTCATGTGGAATCTTATGAGCGTTAAAGAACATAGCTAGTGCTAAGGTTCCAAAGATAGTTAAGAATCCTGTCATAATTGCAAGCATCCACATTGCCTTAGGAAAGTCACGTTTAGGATTCTTCATTTGTTGCACGTATGGTGCAGCTAATTCTGCACCTGACATTGCAAAGATCAAAAGACCAGTAGTCGAGAAGTAATTCAAGCTAAATGATGGCTTAAATGCACCCCAGTTAAATGGTTGAGTTGCAATGTGGTGTCCATGCATTACTGACCAGGCAGCAAGCAAAACAAAAAGCATGGACATAATGAACATAGCTCCCCCACCAATTAAAGAAAGGATTTCTAGTGAGTTACGCAACTTATTTTCAAGTAAGATAAAGATCAAAATGATCACAAAAGTTAAAATTCCGAACCAGAACGTTGACATCTTCTTGTCTAAACTATTGTTACCAAAGATGATCCAACTGAAAGACACGATAACTGAGTTTGACACATCGACGATATATGGCACACTCTGAACCCAGTACATCCATGAAGTCCAATATCCTAAAGTATCGTTCGTACTTCTTCTTACCCAGGAAGCAAGTCCTCCATCTTGATTATCAAAAGTCAAACTCATTTGACTACTGATTAATGCGTACGGAATAACATAAGTAAATAAAAGAAAGATCCATGAAATTACAACTGAAAGACCTTGGTTTTGAAATGGATAGAAGATATTTTCAAAACTAATAATCGTTACAAAGTCAATCAGCGCAATAACTGGCCAACTCATATAATGTTTTTTATTCGGTTCTAAATCATTAAAGACATCTGGTTTATCCAATTTTTAAATTCCCCCAAAATTAAAATATTTATCTAAATCCCATCTTTTAAATTTGGAGGTTTCAAAACTATCATTAAAGTATTCAAATTCACTTGTAGAAATCCTTTATAAATCGCTATAATTTATGCCGTAGTATTCTTGCAAATAAAATTTTGTACAAAAACGTCCGCACAAAATTATAAAGATTTCTAAAATTTTTGCAAGTCTATTTTAGAAAATATAGTAGGAAAACAAGGTGATTAAATGAATTTTCTAAAAATTGCATTAAGCAATCAACTAAAAAATAATGATTTTAATTCATGGCAAACTACTAATTTGAACGATGAAACTCAAGCTAGTGAACTTGCCGCTATTGTTGTAGCAGAAACTGATAAAAGTAGTCTTAAAACTGCTCAAGATTTACAAAAAAAATCAGGACTCGGAATTCCTATTATTAAAGTTTCACATGAAACAATTTCTTTAACTGTACCGTGAAAGCCGATAAAAAAGATTAAATTTATTAACGAAAACGCTTTACAATTACCTTTTGGTAAGTTATAATATAAGCATGGAATGGAAGTTACCAAAAGTAAATTCCAGACCACCCCAGCCACCGGCAGGGGGCCGGGGATCAAAACCGGGCAGGAGGTTTACGAAATGGAGCAAGAGAACATGACCCAAAATGAGCTGATCGTTTTTCTGGAGACCCTGGCGGAAAACATCGAAGCCAAAGCTACGACCGCTGAGGAGGCGGCGGCCATCATCCGAGCGAAAATCCAGGCACTGAAGTAAAAAAGTCGGACTCCCGCATCCGTTAGCACACAGACGGGAGCCCGACACCCAAAAGGGCCGGGAGGGAACCTGCCTTCCCTCTCGCCCCTTCACAATAGCACAAAGGCAGGAAAAAAGCAAGCCGGGAGACCGGTGGAAGGGAGCATTTCAAAATGGATGAGCAGATCAGAGAGGCCAATGAATTTTGGGCCGAGGCAAGGGACCGGGTGATTTCTCTTTCCAGAGAAGCCGGTCTGGAAGTCCACATCGAAGAGCATGATGATCCGTTCCTGTACGACCTGTACGAGGATGGAGATTATGTTCCGAGCGACGATGAGATCATCGACGCCGTGGAAGAGTACCTTGCCGGATGACCGGCCGGAGGAGGCGGGACCTATGGATGATTTGTTGATCTTCCTGGGTTACACGGCGGCGATCCTGCTGATCCTGGGGATCGGAGGCCTGATTGCCGACTATGTGTTCCCTCATATCCCCTTCATCGAGCGGTTCATTGACAGCCTTCCCGAGTGGGATGACGAAGAGTGAAAGGAG
>DBFNNF010000112.1:0-3914 GCA_048407585.1 Lactobacillus johnsonii
TGTTGTTTGTTTTTATTGGGAGGAACATATGAAGTTCACTAAAAAATTTGCAGCAGTTGCAGTTGCTGCTTTAGCCCTTGTAGGCACTACTGCTTGCTCAAATTCTAAGAGTAATGATAGCTCAAGTAGTAAGTCAGCTGATATTCCAACTAAGATTACCAAGAAAACTACTATTGTTTTCTGGCATGGTATGACTGGAACTCAGGAAAAGACTTTACAAAGCTTGACTAAGGATTTTGAAAAGAAGAATCCTAACATTACTGTTAAGCTTGAAAACCAAGGTAAGTATAATGATTTACAAGCAAAGATTAACTCAACTTTGCAATCACCAAATAACTTGCCTACAATTACTCAAGCTTATCCTGGCTGGCTTTTAAATGCCGCTAATAGCAAACGTTTAGTTGACATGACCCCTTACATTAACAATAGTAAGATTGGTTGGGGCTCAGCTAAAAAGAGTGACATCCGTGAAGAATTATTAAAGGGTGCACAAATTAAGGGTACTCAATATGGTATTCCATTTAATAAATCTGTTGAAATGTTAACTTATAACAAAGATTTATTAGATAAATATGGTGTTAAAGTACCAAAGACAATGGCTGAATTAAAAGCAGCATCTAAGAAGATTTACGAAAAGAGTAACCACAAGGTTGTTGGTGCTGGATTCGACTCACTTTCAAACTACTATGTTTTAGGTATGAAGGATGAAGGCGTAAACTTCTCTAAGAACATCAACTTTACTGGTTCTAAATCTAAGAAAGTAATCAACTACTACGCTGATGGTATTAAGGCTGGTTACTTCAAGACTGCTGGTTCAGCTGGTTACCTTTCAGGTGACTTCTCTAACCAAAAGGTTGCAATGTTTGTAGGTACTAGTGCTGGTGAAGGATTTGTTAAGATGGGTGTTGGTAATAAATTCCAATACGGTGTTGCACCTCGTCCTTCTAAGTACAACATGCAACAAGGTACTGATATCTACATGTTTAACAAGGGTACTGCAGAACAAAAAGCAGCTGCTTTCATGTACATTAAGTACTTGTTAGGTAAGAACCAACAATTGACTTGGGCTGATCAAACTGGATACATCCCTGTAACTAACAATGTAATTAACTCTAGTGCTTACAAGAACTCAACTAAGTCTAAAGTTCCTGCTCAATTAGACAAGGCAATGAAGAACTTATACAGTGTTCCTGTAGTTAAGAACAGCAACGCCGCATACACTCAATTGAATTCAATTATGCAAAACATCTTTGCACAAGCAAAGAAGGGTCAAAACTGGAATTCACAAATTGATGCTGGTAAGACTAAGTTCCAAAGTGCTTGGAATCAATAAAAACAGAATATTAAGTAAAAAATGAGGACTGTCGTTATGACAATCCTCATTTTTTATATAGATATTTTTAGAAAAACAGAAGAATGAAGGCAATTAGAGCAGGCAACATTTGAACAACAAAAATCTTTTTACTTGCTGTAAAACCACCAAAGATAGCGACAACTACAACAAAGGCAAGTAAAAGTTGCCATACAGTAATTAAAGTTGGCATTCTAAAGAAGAAAAATACAATTAGAATTAAAAGTCCTAGCATTCCGTTATAAATACCTTGATTAGCTAAAGCTGTTTTTGCGGCAGGCTGTTTAATGAAATCTACATCCATGTCAAACGACTTAGCTTGCAGGTCGGGCTTACCAAAAATTTCTAACCACATAATTCCAATATGCTCGATTCCAACAATAATTGTTAGAAGAATTCCGATATTTCTTAAAATCATTTTATAATCTCCTTTATTTAACTATTCAGATAGATTTTACTTATTGTTAGTATAGAAATCAAATGGTGTAATAATCAGTCTTATTATTGTTGCATTTGCAACAATAATAAAATATACTAGAACAAACAGATAGGAGGGGATATTCAGAAAGATGGCAGAAGAAGATATTTTGAGGAAAATTGGCTCAATTTCACGGGCCTTAGATTCAATTGCGAATATTGAGTTTAAAGATTTGGAATTGAATCGCGGCCAATACTTATATTTAACTCGAGTTTTTGAACATCCTGGGATTATATCTGATCGACTAGCGACATTATTAAATATTGATCGTACAACGACGGCCCGCGGAGTTAGAAAACTTGAACGAGCCGGACTTATTTTTAAAGAAGACGATGAAGCTAATAAGAAAATTAAGCATTTATTTGTAACAGATGCAGGTAAAAAATTAGCTGAAGAAATAGAAAAAGAAAATGTCTATTCAAATACGTTAGTAACAAAAGGCTTAACTAAAGATGAACAGACTCGATTACGAAAATATCTAAGCGTTCTCGAGAAAAATGCACGTGAAAACTGGAATTTTGTAAAGAATGGCGGAAAGAGGAAATACTAAAATGACCCCACAATATGAGATTAAAGAAGTATCAGTAGACAATATTAAAGAGTTACAACAAATTTCAAGACAAACATTTTTAGAAACGTTTGGATCACAAAATAGTGCTGAAGATATGAAAGAATTTTTGGATACAGCATATGCAGAAGAAAAATTAAAAGATGAAGTTGAAAATGCGAATAGTAGTTTTTACTTTTTAACTATAGATAATAAAGTGGCTGGCTATCTAAAGGTGAATGAAGGACATGCTCAAACAGAGCAGGTAGTTCCTAATGCTTTAGAGATTGAAAGAATATACTTGAAGCAATCTTTTCAACATCAAGGATTAGGATTAGTTCTAATCAAATTAGCTGAGAAAATAGCTAAAGAAAAAGAGAAGGACAATATGTGGCTTGGAGTTTGGGAGAAAAATTATCAAGCTCAAGCTTTCTATGAAAAAGATGGTTTTAAAAGAGTTAGTCAACACACTTTTGTAGTTGGAGAAGATCCACAGACAGATTTGATTTTAGTTAAGAGGATGAAGTAATGAAATTTTGTTTTAAGACAATTGATGAAATGACTGGATATGAGGCTTTTTGTGTCGAAAGGCTAAGAAATGAGGTTTTTGTTAGTGAACAAAAAATCACGTTACCTGAAATAGATAATGAAGATTTTCATGCAATTCATGTTTTTAGTTTAAATGACGAAAAAGATAATGCATTAGCTACTTGTCGAATTTTTAAAGATGAAAATGGAGATTGGTATTTAGGTCGAGTTGTGGTCTCAAAAGATGCACGGGGACTGCATCTTGGAAGCAAGATGATAAAAGCAGTTCATGAGTACTTAAAAGAAAAGGATGTTAAGCGGATATACTGCCATGCTCAAATGACCGCCAAACCTTTCTATGATCGCCTTGGATATCAAGTTAAAGGCGACATATTTGATGAAGGCGGTGTAGAACACGTATTAATGTATAAAGATCTATAGATAAAAAAAAGCACCTCGATCTTGAAGTGCCATAGAAAAGTTAGACATTTATAAAATTTTAAAGATTTGATAATACACGATTTCTGTATTTTACAGGAGTCGTGTATTTTAGTTTGTTCGATCTTCTAACATTGTTAAACCAATAAATATAGTCTTTCAGAATTTCCTTCATCTCTTCTAAACTTCCTATCTTAAGTCGATTCAGTTTTTCTCTCTTCATTAGATTGAATATCGTTTCTCCTGGTGCATTATCATGACAATTCCCTTTTCGAGACATGCTTTGGATTATATGCATTTTCTTTAATCGAGCCTGATAGCCTGGATTCTGATATTGAAAGCCCTGATCTGAATGAAGGATAGGAGCAGCTCCTTGTGGAAGATTATCTGCTAGTTCATCTAGCATATTATAAATAGTTTTCATTTCAGGCGAATAACTTACTGCACAAGCTAAAATCTCCAAAGAAGCTTCATCTACTACAGGAGAAATATAAACTTTCTTGCCGTTAGTTAATTTATATTCGGTTACATCAGTATGAAGAACTTTATAGGGGATAGTTTCATCAAAAGTT
>DBFNNF010000113.1:0-2888 GCA_048407585.1 Lactobacillus johnsonii
TTATCATCAAAAATTTTCAAAAAAATTACCACAAAGTATTCAAAAAATTGCTTTAAGAAAATTTATGATGATGGATGCTGCAAGTAACATAAATGATTTACGGATTCCGCCAGCAAACCACCTAGAGAAACTAGAAGGATATAGAGAGGGACAATATAGTATTACCATTAACGACCAATATAGAATTTGCTTTACGGTCCAAACACCTAACTACTTCTATAACGTGGAGATTGTTGATTACCATTAATGTTAATGTAGAAAGGTTATTATTATGTTTCAAAACACAATTCCTACACCAAAAATAAGTGAGATATTGAGAGAAGAATTTATGATACCATTTAATCTCTCTGCTTACGCAGTAGCAAAAGCTATTGATGTACCAGTATCTCGTATTCAAGATATCTTACACGACAAAAGAAAAATCACTGTAGATACATCAATTAGATTGGGTAAACTTTTTGGTGTATCATCAAGGTATTTTTTAAATCTTCAAAATGATATTGAAGTAAGAAACATAGAGCAAAAAAATGAAAAAGAATATGATCAAATTCATCAAATAAATTTTGCTTAATTCTAATAACATAGATTTAATAAAACAAAAAAAGGGGAAGAATCACATACAGTGATCCTTCCCCTTTTTCGTAGTCTACATATCAAATCCAGCATGAATAGCTTTACCTAAAATAGAATCCAACCTATCTTCATTTAAGATAGTCGGAGCATATTTTGAATTTATAGAGTAGAGGATAACGTTTTTTCCAACATGCTTGATTTTCCTTAAGATTACTCTGGTATCATCCGCACGAATGGCTGCAATTTCATCATCTTCTACAGTAGACTGTTTATGGATAAGAACTAGAGCACCATCTGGGATAAGCGGCTCCATAGAATCTCCCTTACATCTCAATGCAAAAAGCTCAGCTGTCCCAGTTTTTTCTTCAAGTAATTCGTAAGTATAGCCTTCAATATTATGCTCAGTCAGCATCGTTTCACCATATGCAGTAGTTCCTATAATAGGAATTCGAGCATAATACATCCCTGAAATATCAATAGAGTTAGAGATTTCATATCTAGGATCTATTATATCACTTATTTTTACATTCAATGCTGAAGCAAGCTTTTCTAAAGTTTCAGCATTAGGAGTAGACTTTTTACGAATATAGCCAGATAAAGTTGTAATAGGTATACCAGTTTTTTTAGATAGTTCAGCTTGCGTCATTCCGTGCATGCAATTTTTTAAATTATATTAAATCAGCCATAGATGCCTTAAGGTCGAGATCAGAATTTAATTTATCATAACTATTCATACCAGTTTATCTGTCCTCACTTAACTTACTGATTATTTTTATTGAACTTTATCGATTCAAGCCGACGCTTTATTTCATTCGCTAAATCGTATAAATCATTATCTTTACTATTTTTTCGAATTGGAAGATCAAATGTATCATCTGGTTCAAAGACAGTGTTTATTGAGTTAATATTTGCAACCTTAACAATTTCCTCGAGAAGATCAAAAATAGCTATCATATCACTATTTTTTTGCAAAAAATATTTCTTTATAAATTCATCGGCTTTTATAGTTCCTTGTTCATCTTGTTTCTGAAACGTTAACTCTAAATTTTTCGGATTTTCATTTGGAAAATAGTCAGGATCTACTATCTCATGAGCTACTATAAATGTTAATCCTAATTTTTCACTTAGCTCAGGCAACTGCGCAATTTTATCAATAATAGAATCTTGTAAATCGGCAAGTTTTATCACGAGTTTCCAGTAATATTGGTTGTAACCTATTTTTATATAAGCATCTGTATTTTTAGCAATTTCAAATCTAAAAATTTGCCATGAAAGGTTACTGTCTAGCCGCTGTTGCAACATAAACTCGCTACCCATTTTTTCTCCTGATTGATAAATTACCATACCATGAGATGGTTTCTTTGTAGCTATTATTTCTTTTCGTATTATTTTTAATCTTAACAATTCATATAAACTTGTTTCTTTATGCATTTGCTTAGTCCTTCCTTACAAACTCGCAACAAAATCTATTATAGATAGTATGACAAAAACAGTTATTATGGCTGTCATAATTGGTAAAAAAATGAATGAAAAACAATACATCCCCTTACCCCAATTCTTTTTATCCTCTGTCCACATTCCAAAATCACAGCAGAGTAACAGGATATAATAGAAAATCATTACCCCTATCACATTCTTCATATTGACTATAATCTCCTATTTAACTTGACTTCCTTTAGTTTTCTTTTCAATTACCAAAGTTTGTCGATTAAATTCATTTTTATTATTAATAGGTCTATATTTTTTCTTTAAATTAATATCGTAAAAACTTACTTTAGTTTTATTTTCATTTGCCAATTTATTAATTCTCTTAACATTAACATTTTCAAACTTTTTACCATTAGTCAAAATAACTTCTGCATGTTCTTTATTGTCAGTTAAAAGATAAGCCTTTACTTTATATTGTTTAACTACTGCGTACTTTGACGATACTAACGTTTTTTCAGCATCTTTCATGCTACTAGATACATTGGCATCATAATAATTGCCACATATACTTCCCACCATAAGAATTACAAAATAAACAATCAGTCCTAAATAAGACAGTGTAATCAAATTTTTAGAATAAAAATATACAGCAACAGAAATACCTATAATAAGTGTCCCAATAACGAACGGTTCTATATACGAATTTACTAAATTTCCAATAATCATTTTCCCTTTTTAAATCTGTAATCCTTCCATTATGTCTTTTATATTTTCTAATTTAAATTTATTCCGTCTATAGGACTCTCGTAGTAAGTAAAGCAACGTACATAATACAAACTCAACTCCAATTAAACTGAATTCTATTATTGGATTCCATAAAAATATTA
>DBFNNF010000114.1:0-7562 GCA_048407585.1 Lactobacillus johnsonii
TTATGCTATTTTTGGTGTTTTAGCCTGGCAATTTAGATCTTATTTTAATCAATTTATAACTAAGTTCTGGTGGTTAATTGCAGTAATCTTTATTATTTGCTTCATCTGGACTAATTATGAATTGAGTCAATTCGGTTATCCGGTTAATTTCTATAATGCGCCTTACTATAAACCATCAATGACGTTTTACTGCTTGGCCGTAATTTGCTTAATTGCTGCTTTCTGTTTATATCAAGTTCGTAAAAGACAGATAAATAGCTTGAGAATCTTCCATTTTTTAGCTATTTATGCTTACAGAGCCTATCTTGCTAATGTCTTTTGGAATCAGTTCGTCTGGCGCGGATTAAATATGCAATATCATGCAAAATTCCATCCATTTTTAACCTTATTTGGTTGCTGGTTATTAACCTGGATCTTATCATTTTCATCTGCATATCTTTTACATATTTGGTGGACAAAAATTAAGGAAATCATATCTGGACACATCCACCTATATATCTAAAAAACTCTGAAAATTTGCCACTGAGAGCAGTTTTCAGAGTTTTTATCTTCAGTATTTAATTTTCACATGCAAGTTATCATGATTTGACATATCGTATAAGGTTTGTAAGTACAATTCATAGTGTGGATTGTCTGCAATTAAACGTTGATAAATTGGTGACTTTTTAAGTTTTTGCAATTCTTCACTCTCAATATGATTCTTTCCAGTAAAAAAGTGATAATTCATCTCACCGAAAAGACGTCCCATTTTTCTGACAGTATCTAGATCATCATGATTTTGATAAAGATCTTTCTGCATTAATTCTGCCGAGATTGTTCCTAATTGAATATTTTCTAAATAATCATGAAAATGAGTCAAAGTCCAATTTTGTTTTTCTTTGTCAGTTAAATAGTCCTTCATCTTAAAGTGATGACAAGTGTAACTAACTTCTTTCGGCGAAACCTTAACTACCCCATAGCCTTGATCATTAGAGCAAAAACTAGCAGTTACAATTTCTGTAGCTGGGCAAGGATCTTGCGGCAACATAATATTCTGAGCATGAATATGACCAGAGAAAACTAATTTCACATTATATTGAGCTAATAACTTACGCAGTTCACGATAATCATCAACAACATATCCTTTGTTTACAGCTGGATTATGGGCATAGAGGTTATGATGCATACAAAAAATTACTTGAAGGTTATTCTCACTAGCGTATTGCAGTTGTGCCTTAATCCAGCGTCGTTGTTCGCTTCCTAAAAAGCCAGCTGTTGCAGGTGCAGTAGTTGCTTCTTCTTTACCGTAGTCATTAGAATCAGCTAAAATCAACAAATAATCAGGATTAAGCTGAACAGTATAAGCTAAAGATTTATCATCAACACTAACTGCATTTTTATAGGATGTTTTAAAAATATTACGCCACATTCTAGGACTAATTTGACCAGCGTAGTATTGTTTCTTTCCTCGGAATTCTCTGGCCCAGCCATCATAAATATCGTGGTTCCCAGGAAGAACTAAAAGCTGTGTTTCTTTTAAAGGTTTAAAAATCTCAGCGAATTTTTCTGCTGATACTCTCTCGCCATTAAAAGTTACATCCCCCGTAACAATGATTGCAGCCGGTTTCTTTTTTTGCGCCATTCTTACAAACGCACTTAAAGCAGTTTCTTGATAGTATAGATCTTTACCCTGACTAGTTTTTTGCATCTGTGAAAAAGCCTGTCCATGATCATGTAAGCTATCTGCAATTAAATGAGTATCACTAATAACCCAAAAACTAGTCTTCTTATCTTGCGTTAACATAATTGTTATCTCTTATTAGCCCAATATTGATAATAGTCGGTCCGTAAATTACCATTATAGAATTTTCTCTTCTTAGTGGCCTTTGCACCAAAGTATTTTTCAAATTGAGGATCAGATGTAAGGTAGTACTGACTAAACGAAGTAAGAGGACGCAATGTTTGTCCCATTTCTTCATAGATCTTTTCAGCTGCTTCTCGATCCTTAAGCCGTTTACCATAAGGAGGATTTGCAACAATAACCCCATTTTCTAAGTCAGTTGAAAAGTCTTTTACAGCGACTTGCTTAAATTTTATATCTTGCAATACACCGGCATTATGAGCATTCACTTTAGCAATTTCTAAAATTGATTGATCAATATCGCTCGCTAAGATTGGAGCATGCTCCTTTTTTTCTTGTGCTTTAGCTTCTTCTACTAATTCGGGATGCAATTTCTTATCAAACCAATCAAAATTATCAAATGCAAATTTTCTCCAAATACCGGGAGCTACATTCTTTGCCTTAAGGGCAGCTTCAATTGCAATTGTTCCTGATCCAGTCATAGGGTCAATAAAGGGATGAGAACCATCAAAAGGAGTTAATTCAATCAAACCTGCTGCAAAATTTTCTTTTAAAGGAGCTCCACCATGCTCGACACGATAGCCACGTTTAAATAAACTTTGACCAGTAGTATCTAAGCTTAAACGTGCAGTGTCTTTGTAGAGATGGATGTCTAGGGGATATTCTGCTCCACTTTCTGGTAAAAATCCACGTCTTCGATATTGATCAGTTAATTTATCTACAATGGCCTTTTTTACAATTGATTGAACATCAGGCTCAGAATGTAACTTGCTGCGGACGCTTCTTCCCTTTACAGGAAATTGAGCATCTACCGGTAATAATTCTGCCCAATCATAGCTATAAACTTCATCATATAATTGGTCAAAACTGGTGGCTTTAAATTCTTTTAGTAAGATCTTTACGCGGTCAGCACTTCTAAGCCATAGATTAGTTCTTACAATGTCTTTTTGAGTTCCTTTAAAAAATACACGACCATTTTCAGTTGTTGTTTCATAACCTAAATTGTTTAATTCTTTTGCAACTACACTTTCAAATCCAGCGCCCATTGTTGCATATAATGTATATTCTTTCATTTTATATTCTCTATCTATATAAATTTTTCTATAAAAAAAGGCTGAGCCAAAGCTCAACCCTAACCTACAAATCTCTATAAGCCACGTTCTGTTCCAATAGGATTTGGTTAATTCCTATTTTCAGCGACCATCTATCTTCATTAAAAATGACCTCGTCTTTAGTTCATTTACTTAGACGAAAGCGCCCCTACCAAATTTGGGTTGCCCGCTTGCAGGGTTTACCTCGTTCCACCAGTAAAGTTTCCTTCACTGCTTCGTCACTGTGGCACTTTTCAGGATAGTCACACATGTCAAAAATGATTTAGTGCTTTTTCCGCCGTAACTTGTAAAAACAAGTTCCCCAGCTTATTGGGCTGAGTACAAAAACTACAAGCATCTCAGCTTGTGCGTGCGTGGACTTTCCTCAGCTAGCATAAGCTAACCGCGATCGCTCGAAATTTGCAATAATTATTATACCATAGTTTTAATTAGCTTGGTAAGTTCTATCTTGTTGATTCATTCTTTGTTCAAGGTTGTAAACTTTACGCTCTAAAGTAGAAATACGTTGAATCATAGCAACATTAGTAGTTAATTCTGGTGTTTCTTTTTCCTCATTAATGCTACTTACAGCAGCTTTTTGTACTTTCTGAGGAGTATAAGTCTTAACATCATCCTCAATTTCTTCATTCTTAAAATCTAACTTAGGTGCAGTACTTTTAGCTGTTTGCTGTTTTTGTTGAGCTTTTAAATCACTGATTTGTGTTTGCAAATCTTCAATAATAGTCGCAAAAGTGCTGTAGTCTGAAATAATTGTATCAAGATATGAATCTACTTCATCAGAATCATATCCCTTCATTTTTGTTCTAAATTGCTTTTTTAAAATACTTTGTGGATTTAATTGAATATCATTTAAACTTGCCATTGGTTTCGTCAAACTCCTTAGTTACAGACTAATGTCTGTTTTTAATTTAGGCGATAAAATGTTAGCTAGGTGATAGCTTAATGGCACTCATTTCATCGTATACATTTAGTATAAGTTATAAGTATCCTTCAAGCAATAATAGGAATACTATCTAAAAAAAATCTTATTGTCTTAGGTATATAAAAATTAAAGAGCAAATTTATTTTCAGTAAAAATTCTTTCGATGATTTTCCTCATATTCTTCTGCCGCTTCTTGTAAATCATAAAAATCAATTATATCCAGCGGATAATCCTGTTTTTCTTGATACTTTTTAATGGCTTCATAATCATATTTTGGTTTACCGGGATGTTCAGGATCATAAAGTAAAATGGCTCGATCTGTGTGTTCTAACATAAAATTTTGATAGTTTTTAAGCTGGGATGGCCTCATGTAGGGATAGTCAGAAGTAGAAGCAGTAAAATCAACCTGTTCAGTAAGGTTTTGATACTTCATTTGATTACTATCATTCCATCTTTTTGAGAATTCTAAATAAGGTGTCATCAAAGCCGTATGAACACTATAATCATTCTGCAAACTAATTGCTGTTTCTAGCGCCCATTGTTCAGTCCCAAGGTTTGCTCCACTAATTACCCAGTCAATCTTTCCTTCTTCAAGTAAACTCTTTAGATAGTTATTTAGAGCATACTTAATTACAGTCAATTTCGGATCTTTATCACTAAAAACTCCCAATTCATAAGAACGATATCCCGTAACCCACAGTCGCTTCATTCTGATCCTTCCTTTCTCTAAAAATGATTTAAAATCTTTGCTATAATGCTAAACAGGAGTGATGTTGATGGTAAAATATCCAACAGGCAGTTTAACACATTATACTAAAGATCAAACTGACCTTTTACATCCAAGAAAGCAAAAACATCGTAAAGATGTTGTATTTTCTGATCGTGGAATGAGCCTAGAACAACAAATCAATGAGTCCAATAAGTATTATCTTCTTGAAGATATTGCCGTTGTTCATAAAAAGCCAACCCCAGTCCAGATAGTTAAAGTGGATTATCCTAAACGATCCCGTGCGGTTATAAAAGAAGCCTACTTTAGACAAGCTTCTACAACTGACTATAATGGCGTATATCAAGGACGCTATTTGGACTTTGAAGCTAAGGAAACGAGAAATAAGAGCTTATTTCCTTTAAAGAACTTCCATGAACACCAAATTATTCATCTTGAAAGATGTTTAAAGCAAAAAGGAATTTGCTTTACGATTATCCGCTTTGTAACTCTTAATCGATATTTTGTAACCCCTGCTAGTTTTGTAATTGAAGCTTGGAAAACGCCACATAAGAGTTCAATGACCTTGCAAGAGTTAGTTGATAATTCAATTGAGATTAAAAGTGGATTTCGTCCAACTCTTCCATACTTGGATGCAATAGACAATTTTATAGATAGATAGGAACAAAAAGAATGGCAGATAATAATCAAAGGCCAAGTAATTCTAGAATGGCTAAACTTCATCCAAAAGGTAAGCCTCGCAAACGAATTGGGCTACAAATAATCAAGTGGTTCTTTATTGTAGCAATGTTAGTAGTTGTGTCTGGTGTAGGCTTATTTGCATACTATGCTAAAGACGCCCCAAGCATTTCACAGGCTCAACTTCAAAGTGGTGGTACAAGTAGTCTGTATACTCGTGATGGAAAATTTCTTCTGTCTCTAGGGTCAGAAAAAAGAACCTATGTTGATAATAGTGAAATTCCTAAAGAACTTAAAAATGCCATTGTCTCTGTCGAAGATAGGCGTTTTTATAAAGAAGGCATTGGACTCGATCCAATTAGAATTGTTGGCTCTGTCTTAGTTAACGCTAGAAGTAAAGGCGTTGCTGCTGGTGGATCAACTATTACCCAGCAATTAGTTAAGTTATCAGTCTTCTCCACTGCTGCTTCTCAAAGAACCCTTCGAAGAAAAGCTCAGGAAGCATGGCTTTCAATGAAGGTAGAACGAGAATTTAGTAAAGAACAAATCTTGGAATTTTATATTAATAAAGTTTATATGAACTATGGTAACTATGGTATGGGTACTGCCGCAGAGTATTACTATGGTAAAGACTTAAAAGATCTGGACTTAGCTCAAACTGCTCTTCTTGCAGGGATGCCTAATGCACCAGTTACCTATGATCCATATGTTTATCCAGAAAAAGCAAAATATAGACGTGACATTGTTTTAAAATCAATGCTCAGAAACGATAAAATTTCAAAAGCCCAATATAAACAAGCGGTGAATGAGCCAATTACTCAAGGATTGCAACCTAAGAAAAACAACTCTACTTCTGAATTACGAAAAGTAGATGACCCATACATCAAAGAAGTAATTAATGAAGTTAAGAGCAAAGGATTTAATCCATACAATGATAATTTGAAGATTACGGTTAACATTGATCAAGATGCCCAACAAAAGCTTTATGACTTAGTAAATGATGGCTCTGTTCCATTTACTAATGATAAGATGCAAGTAGGAGCTACAATCATCGATCCTCGAACTGGGCATGTTATTGCCATTATTGGTGGACGTAAACTTCCTGCGGTTCAATTAGGTTTAAATCGCGCTGTTCAAACTGGTCGTTCAACTGGTTCTACTGTTAAGCCAGTATTAGATTATGGTCCTGCAATTGAGTATCTTAACTGGCCAACTTCTCATATGTTAGATGACTCTAAATATGTTTACCCTGGTACTAATATTCAACTTTATGACTGGGATAATAAATATGAGGGTAAAATGACTATGCGTCACGCTCTCGAACAGTCTAGAAATGTTCCAGCTGTTAAGACTTTAAGCAAGGTTGGAGTTGCAAGAGCTTCTCTTTTTGCAAGAAAGCTTGGGGTTAATGTCCCTTCTGATTCTGGCCTCTCAGTTGCAATTGGTGCTAATGCCTCCTCTCTTCAAATGGCAGGCGCATTTGGTGCATTTGCTAATGACGGTATTTACCACAAACCACAATTTGTTTCAAAAATTGAAACTCCAGATGGACTAACTAGAAATTACGATAGTAGTGGTACCAGAGTAATGAAAGAATCAACTGCCTACATCATGACTGATATGCTTAAAGGTGTTTTAACTAAAGGTTCAGGTACACAGGCACGCATTAGAAACTTATATGAAGCTGGTAAAACAGGAACAGTTAAATATTCTGATGAAGAGTTAGTCAGATATCCTCAATACAGAAATTCACCAAAAGATTCTTGGTTTGTTGGTTATACCAAACTCTATTCAATGGGAATTTGGACAGGGTATGATAATCTGAAAGATGGTACTCCTTCAGGTGTTGGCTCATCGTCTGCTCAACTTCTATATAAGCAAATGATGTCATATTTAATGAGTGATAAAGCTAATAAAGACTGGTCAAAACCAAGCACAGTTGTTAGACGCAGAATTGCTAATGGTACCCAAGATAAAGTCGTTTCTCCGAATGCAAGTAATTCTAGCTGGCAACTATTTGTTAAAGGTCACGCACCAAGTAATCCGTATAGTGATGTGACTGTTGATAGACGAAAAGAGGAAGACGACGATATTGATACACGAGTTGATACAGAAGATGATACTTCTTCTAAGGGCCAATCTCGTTCCCAAAGCAGTAGTTCTTCATCATCGAGTCGTGCTGAACAATCTTCAAGTCAAAGACAATCTTCTTCTACTTCTAACAACAACTCCAATACTCAAACTCAAAACAATAATCGCCAGACTGAAAAACAACCAGAAAAT
>DBFNNF010000115.1:0-5140 GCA_048407585.1 Lactobacillus johnsonii
CTTCTTCAAGAGTTTTGATTTCATGAGGATCAGATAAATCTTTTATCTTTTTAAACATTTCTACATCAGTTATTTTGTCCAAATTAACACGGATTTTGTTTGTGCCGGGGATTTGACTGATAGGGGGTCCGATAATAATACCAGCATAGTTTAAATCAAATCCCTGACAAGTATATATTGAGCCTACCTCATCAATTGTTTTTGGTATTTCAGCCCAAGGAGTGGCAGTGTAGTTATATTGGTCCCATGGCATTTTAAATTTTCCTTCTTGGATGTAATGTTTGCCTCCATCTAAGGTCGAAGGATAACCGGATGTAGAAAGAACTCGACTTAATCCTACTTCACAGTTACGCTTAACGATTTCCTTTCGCATTTTCTCGGCATCATCAAAAATACGAAAGTCATAGTTGCTATTAGCATTGGGAGGGATAGGATCGATGATTTTATGTTTAGTAAATGAATTGAACCAACTAAGTAATTCAGAAGAAGCGGTCATTCTAAATTGATGTTTTAAATAATAGTTTTGATGGGGATAGGGATCGATAATTTTTTCTAGGCGATCTTTAGTCCAAAGAGTTTTCATTTTTAGTACTTGATATGGATCAAATACTAAAATCACTACCTTGCTTCTTTTAATAATTTCAGTTAACTGATTTTCATGATAAAAATTATTGTAATGATCAGGCTTAGAAAGAAGTAAATGAGCTTCATCGATTACAACAATATCAGCGTGTTCATTTTTCTTATCTAATTGATTGATAAAAGTAGTTGGTCTTTGAAAATTTTTCTTTAAGAGGTTAGGTAAAGTTCCAGCAATTTGACGATAAACTTTCAAAATCTCTGGATGATTAACAAGAAAGTAATTATTAGTTTGATAAATACTACTAGTTTTATCATGACGTAATTTTTGTATTTGGTAAAACAGGGAAGAGAGGACAACGCTTTTTCCCGTACCAGCCTCTCCATAGATAGTGAAAACAGCGGGAAAGTTGTGATTAATGTGTTGTTTAGTAAAAGAAATAATTTGAGTAATTAGATTTTGTTGTTCTATTGTTAATTTCTTGAAAGGTGAAAGTTTATCACCTGCATTATTTTGCATATTGTATATCCTTTTTCCAATAAATAAAGAAAAGCCATGAATATTCATGGCTTAATTTATAGAATGAATTTAATCTTCTTCAAATAATACACGTGTAGCTTCAGGAACAGAAATGTCTTTTTGAATTGGAGTTAGACTACCAGTTTCAGAATTTCGACGGTAAAGAGTTGCGTTATTAGTATTTTGATTAGCTACAACTAGGTACTTTTCTGCCTTATCCCAGTTAAAATCACGTGGGAAGGAACCAAAGACAGAAATTCTTTGAGCTAATTCTAGTTTTCCATCGTCTAAAACTTTAAAGACAGCGATCGAATCATGACCACGATTAGAAATATAAATAAATTTTCCATCTTTAGAAATTCGAATTGCAGCAGCTCCATTATGATCAGTAAAATCATCAGGAATAGTCTTATATGTTGCTATATCCTCAAATTCCCAAGTATTTTCATTTAAACGGGCAACATTAACCTGACTAGATAATTCACCAACAATGTACATGGTTTTACCATCTGGTGAAAAGGTAAGGTGCCGAGTACCAAAGCCTTTTGCCATTTGATAGCGTGCTAGGTGTTTTAATCTGTTGTTGTCTAACTTATAAAAATCAATAGCATCAATTCCTAAATCACATGAAACTAAATTACCAGCAGGAGTCTCATCGAAGAAATGTGGGTGAGCCTGATCTTGTTCTACTCTTGGTCCATGACCCTCATGCTTGTCGTTAGTAATGAAGGTTAATTTTCCATTTTTGTCGTAAGAAAACACACTAACAGTTGCTAAGTGATAATTTGCCGTGAAAACTAAATGCTTTTGTGGATTAACACTGATGTAGCAAGGAGCTGCTCCTTTGTGAAAATAGGTATCTAATTTTTCAGCTTCACCATCTTTAATTCTATAGGTAGCAATACCGCTTTGGTCGCCTTGTTGGATGATCGTAAATAGTAAGTCTCCAACTAATTGGAAATATGTTGGTCTTTCAACTTCAACAGTATTTTTAATATTAGTTAGTTTAATATCCGTTCCATCATTTTCAACATTAGCAGTATAAATACCTTTTGAGTCATGGCTCGTATAGCCACCAAACCAAACTTTCATAATTTTTATGTTAGCCTCCTGATCAAAACTTTCCATAACATATTTATTTTCTACCTTTTAGTAAGAATAGGCAATCGTAATTAAGTGTTATTGGATAAATAAGGTGATATGGTAAAATTTAATAAAGAGGTTGATAAAAATGAAATGGAATTCTACAATTACTGCTATTGGTTCGGAAGCATTAGATCCAGCAGATAACATCGTAATTTTGTTTGATAATAAAGCTACTGATAAGTTGCGGGATGTTGCTGTATTACAAGAGTTCGATCCAGCAACACCAGTAGAAAAGTTTGTCTTTAAAAAAGACGATTCTATCACAATTGATGGCACGACGTATCTAGCCTTATATGTTGGGCCAATGGTTCAAATGAATATGCAAGCTATTGGTCATGCTACTTTAGTATTTACTAATGAAGTTCCGAAAAAGCCAATGACTAATGCTATATATTTAGAAAAAGATTCTAAAGAAAAAATGCCTGAATTTAAGGTAGGCGACTGGATTACCTATGAACATAGATAAGAGGGAAAGCTATGGATGTAAAAAAACATCATCAGAAGAGTAATTTTTTTGTTAAGTGGTTTCTGAATAATCGTTTTAGCATAGCCTTACTTAATATTTTATTGTTCTTCTTGATCATTTTGGTATTTAACCAAATTTCTTTTGTGTTAAATCCTTTTTGGACATTTTTTAATGCAATTTTTCCACCAATTTTAGTGGCATCAATCCAATACTATTTAATGGATCCAGTAGTTGACTGGATGGAGAAGAAATTAAAAGTTCCCCGAATAATTACGATTATTCTGCTGTTTGTTATTGTTGTAGGAGGATTGATTTGGATCATTAATACTTTGATCCCTATTATTCAGCATCAAACTGATTCCCTAGTAAAGAATTGGCCAACTTATTGGAAAGATGCACAAAAAGGTTTCGAAAAGATGATTCGCGATCCACGCTTAAATGGAGTTCGCGGAGGAATTAATCAAGCTATTTCTGATGCACAAACTAAAATGTTTAAAACAGGTCAGGATAGCTTCAATTTAGCCTTGAGTAATTTGTCATCTGCTGTTAACGTAATTACAATGATTTTTATGACCTTATTAACAGCACCATTTGTTTTATTCTTTATGTTAAAAGATGGTCATCGTTTGAATCCTTATGTGACTAAGTTTGCTCCTAAAAAACTACAACCTAGTTTTTCAAGCTTACTTAGTGATATTAATGGAGCAGTTGCTTCCTATATTCGAGGCCAAATTACTGTTGCCTTCTGGGTTGGAGTAATGTTTGCAATAGGTTATTCAGTAATTGGATTAAATTATGGAATTACATTAGCAGTTTTAGCTGGAATTTTGAATATGATCCCATATTTTGGTACATTTATTGCCTTTATTCCTGCAATTATTTTAGGATTAATCAGCTCTCCAATGATGTTGATCAAAGTCTTAATAGTTTTTGCTATAGAGCAAACCCTTGAAGGACGAGTTATTTCACCACTAGTAATGGGAAATAAGATGAATATGAATCCTGTCACAACTATTTTGCTATTAATTGGTGCAAGCGCAGTAGCTGGTTTATGGGGAGTTATTTTTGCCATCCCTGTCTATGCTGTAATCAAAATAATTGTAACCAGATTATTCAATTATTATCGTAAGATTTCAAATCTTTATGATGATGAATCAATCGAAGATAGTGATACTCAAGGAAGTAAAGAGTAGAATTAAAGATAGAATTAAGCGTGGTACTTGCCATATTACAGGTGCTGCGTTTTTTTACAAGAGGAGTTTTTTATGACAAATCACGTTGTACTTTATGAACCATTGATGCCAGCAAATACGGGAAACATTGCTCGTACTTGTGCAGGTACTAATACAGTTTTAGATTTAATCGAACCGCTTGGCTTTCAAATTGATAATAAAAAAATGAAGCGTGCCGGTTTAGATTATTGGGATAAAGTTGATATTCGAATGCATGATGATTTAGAAGCTTTTTTGAATACACTTGGTCCAAATGATGAAATGTACTTAATTTCAAAGTTTTCTTCAAAAAATTATGCCCAAGTAGACTATACTGATCCCAATAAAGATTATTATTTTGTTTTTGGTAAAGAAACAACAGGCTTACCAGAAACTTTTATGAGAGAATATTATGACCGGAATCTTAGAATTCCAATGTCTGATAATATTCGTTGTTATAATTTATCAAATTCCGTTGCGATGGTTCTATTGGAAGCTTTAAGACAGCAAGGTTTTCCAAATATGGAAAAGAGCCATCACTATGAAAATGATAAGTTAAAGGATAATTACAATCGTCCTGAACGTTATGAAAGAAATTTAGGAGAGAATTAAAATGGATTTTAAAAACATGACACCAATCGTAGTTCGTTCTTTTCACTATGATTTAAATGATGAACAAAAGGTGAAAAATGAAGTTAATGTTTCCTTGCGCCAGGTTTATCAAGATTTAGAAGATGGCAGTCAAGATGAAGGTAAGAACGGCAAATATTTCGAAATTGCCGTTCCTTTTGAAGTATCACCTGCTCCCGGTGACTTTACAGTTAGTGGAGTAATTACTAGAGTGGTTCAATTTGTTGACTATTTTGGGGATGGTTCAGATTTAGAACCGTCAGATTATCAACTACTTTCTAGACCTTTAGTTGAAGAAATTGAAACTTTGACTTATGAAATTACTCAATTAACTTTAGACCACCCAGTTAACCTTAGTTTTAAGTCAAACTTTAACGAGTTAAACAAGGATAATCAAAAAGATAAAGATGACAAATAAAAAGATTGAGAAGGTGTCTTGATGGCTAAAAAGCGAAAACGCAGGACAAAAATAAAGAGAAAGACAACTACTAAGAAGACAAAGCAAAGTATGGAATGGGTCATCACTGGACTCGTACTTGTTTTAATAGCAGTTTTAAGTTGCGTTCATTTCGGCTTGTTTAGTCAACA
>DBFNNF010000116.1:0-3235 GCA_048407585.1 Lactobacillus johnsonii
GAACTTTTGAAAATATTGAAGATCTGTATGATAGGGTGTTTTCTTCGTATAAAAATTTAATAAAAACATCTATTTCTCAAGATATGGAAATAAATCCTAATACAATTATTGGAGCTTTTATTTCTGATGGGAATGCCTTTATAGATTATCTTGATCAACAATGGTTAGAACGGTATGTGTCTAACTTTAAAGATAATTGGAAAAAAGTTTGTTCATATATTTATGATAATAATTTAGGGTATAGATTATGTTATGACTTACGGGATTTTGACCAACATCCTCAGGGACATTCAGCACGACAAGTGATAAAAGGAATAGGAGAAGATGTAGGAACAGAAAGAGTAGATTATTATCTGAATGTAGCTGGGATCTTTTCTGATGATAAAACCAAGGAAAAAATGAAACAAGATTTTTTTGATTTACAAGAAAATGATTTATTTACACCCTATGCAAGTAATTATATGATTAATTTGACAATACTTTATAATTTAGCTTTAAGTCAATTCGTAGCTAATAATTTGGAAGACATTCAGGAAGTTTACTATTACCTAGTTACCCATAATTTTAATGAAAGACTGATAAAAAGTGTTGATGATTATGAATTCCGGATTACTGGAGAGGACTATGTTGATGATGTTGTTACGACTTTTGATGTAGATTACTTTTTGCATAGTCTAGAGAAAAAAGGAATTATTAATGCACAAGTCATTTTAGATGTTCGGAACGGCCAAGAAGATACCCCAGATATAAGAGTGGCTTCAGGAGACGCCTTAAAGAATATACTTAAAACTCATTTGCTTGGAAGATAATTAATTATTTTTAAGGGAGTAAATTTATTTGTCCGTGATTCACTAGCAATGGTTGATAAGGATGCAAAGAATAGAAAATGAAACTTAGGATATTTTGTACAGGATAATTACATAATATTGATTATTTGCGATTTGAAAATAAAATATAATTAAAAGGTGTACTGCGTTTATTAATTGAAGCAGTGATCACTTGCGTTAAAACCATGAACACAAAAATATATAAATGATTTTTGAAATCATTATTTTTTTAAGAAGCCTTTATGAATTTAGTAAAACTAATGAAAAATTGTCTTATTATAAACTATGAATGTGATAAGAACAAAGAATATTTAGTGTGTTCTCCACGTAGGTGGAGATGATCCTTCCTTCACCTTTGACAAAATTGATGTTTCAAGGTGTTCTCCACGTAGGTGGAGATGATCCCGACGTGATCGACGGCATTCGCGTTACACAAACGTGTTCTCCACGTAGGTGGAGATGATCCTAACTTCCACGATGGATTAGATTTTGGGAGTATGTGTTCTCCACGTAGGTGGAGATGATCCCAAGTGTGTTACGCACTGCTCTTAATAACTTAAAGTGTTCTCCACGTAGGTGGAGATGATCCCAAGCAGAAAAGATTGCTAAAGATGCTGACGATGTGTTCTCCACGTAGGTGGAGATGATCCTTCAACAAAGGGAACTGCAAGACTATGCACTTAGTGTTCTCCACGTAGGTGGAGATGATCCCGTATGCCATCTATTGAATTTGAAATTGGAAGAGTGTTCTCCACGTATGTGGAGATGTACTCCCTTTGATGTATATTTCCAAGCTTTTCGAATTCTTTTCTTTTCATTGTGCTATGCTTTCATAAGGCTTATATAATTTCATCTCTCATCGGAAATACACAAAAAATAGTTTGTTTAAAGACCTACGTAGGTCGATATTTAATTATTACTTGTATTCTTACTAAAAAATGGTGTATCTATTTTATTTTCATTTAATCGCTCAATGACATAATTAGCATAAATTATCTTTTGTTCGTTTGTAGCATTACTTTTCAATATTGGCAACGGTGCGTAATCAACATACACTAACACACCATCCAATTCTTTAGGTGTTAATATCATGAGCGAAAACCTTCTTTAGTTTAATATTTCTTTATTTTTACCACAGGCTTTCGAGCAAGCTACTGCGGATTTTGAAAAATCAAATAATACTTTATCTTAAGACAATGGAGGTAAATAGTATACTAGAGTTATTAGAGTTTCCAACGAACGGACAAAATAAACTTAAAATTGTTCAATAGAAAGAGTAAATGTAATGAGTATGTACAGGAATGATGATGTTTTAATTACAGATTTGATGGATCGAATTAGTAATTTGGAAAATCAAATGACTGAATTAAAAAAGATATACTATAAACAATCTGGAGAAAGTCGTAGTACATTTCTATATGGATGTGAGGTACGTGGTTCGGACTATTTGCATTTGGAAGATAAGATAGTTCCTCGCTTAAAGGAAAACGACCCAGTTTTACTAATACGTGAAGCAGATAATAAATACGATAAGAATGCAATTTCTGTTACTACGCCTTCTGGCCTGAAACTGGGCTACGTTCCACACGAACATAATTTGATATTTAGTCGCCTAATTGATGCAGGAAATCTTTTATTTGGTCGTGTAAAGACTTTTCATTGGGATGGTAAAAATTTAGAGTTAGTAATTAAGGTTTATTTGGCAGGTTAATATTTGTAGATAAAAAGATAGTCCTTTTGTTCAGCGGACTATCTTTTTAATATGGATAATTATGAAAAATTTTTAATGTACTTAGTTAGATTTTACATTACTTCCACAAATGTGGAGAATATGGTCATCAAGCACTAATGGCCTCCTGTCACTCAGGATCATCTCCACATTCGTGGAGAATAGGTCTCAGTTAAAAAACGGGCAGAAGCAAAATCAGGATCACCTCCACATACGTGGAGAATAGCTGATAACGAGAGTGTGACGGGAGACTTTAAAAGGATCACCTCCACATACGTGGAGAATAGTAAAATTAGAACAAGTATATCAGGGAGAAATTAGGATCACCTCCACATACGTGGAGAATAGCAGCTTTTAGAATTTTGATAATTTTTTAAGTTAGGATCACCTCCACATACGTGGAGAATAGAATTGAATCTAAATCGTAAGCAGCGAAGTACCAGGATCACCTCCACATACGTGGAGAATAGTGCTGCGAATAGTGGGATTGAAGGTAATGCTAGGGATCACCTCCACATACGTGGAGAATAGCCTCTCTATATTATGTATTTAACACTTAAGGCTAGGATCACCTCCACATACGTGGAGAATAGACTAAGAAAATCCCAATGTAATAATAAATCTCAAAATAAATACTAACATTTTTAATGAGTTTTAATAACTCTTAACCTTAAAATAC
>DBFNNF010000117.1:0-5755 GCA_048407585.1 Lactobacillus johnsonii
TATCAGCGTTAGTGTCAACAAACCTTATTGCTAAAAATTAGGCTTTTTACTTAGTTTTATTTTTATAAATACTTAATCCAAGCGCAGTACTCAAGCTGCTAATGCCTGCCAAAACTAAGATAGTACTATTATTTTTACTTCCCGCCTGTGGCAAGCTTGCATTATTTTTTGAATTTGAAGCTACAGAGCCATTATTCATCTTATTATTTATTCCAGAGGAGATATTTTTATGGTTACTTATCTCCGTAAATTTATCATTCGTGCTTATTTCTAGATTCTTTTCAGGTATCTCTAACTTTGAAGCTGATAATGTAGCAGAAATACCATTAGTTTTGGGTTGATGGTTTTGCTTATTCTCTAGTGCATCTAGTTTTGTGACTGAATTATCATTTTGAACTGGTAATTCTTCAATTGTCGATTCTGGGCTCTTTTTTGAATCATTAATGTGGAAGTTAGAATCGTTACCTTCACTTACTATCTTATTCTTTTTAAGTGAGTCTAAATTATAGGCCGGTAGCTCTAATTTAGTACCGTCGCCTATGCTTTCACCCTTTTTAAGTGAATTTAAATCATAAGCTGGTAATTCTAACTTAGTATTTTCACTTACTGTTTCACCTTTCTTAAGTGAGTCCAAATCATAGGTTGGCAAGTCTAGCTGGGTACCGTCGCCTACTGATTCGCCTTTTTTAAGTGAATCTAAATCATAGGTTGGCAAGTCTAACTGAGTACTTTCACTTACTATTTCACCTTTCTTAAGTGAGTCTAAATCATAGGCTGGCATTTCTAGCTGGGTACCGTCGCCTACTACTTCACCCTTTTTAAGTGAGTCTAGATCATAAGCTGGTAGTTCTAATTTAGTACCGTCGCCTACTGATTCACCTTTCTTAAGTGAGTCTAAATCATAGGTTGGCAATTCCAACTTAGTGCCCTCGCCTACTGATTCACTCTTCTTAAGTGAGTCTAAATCATAGGCTGGTAATTCTAACTGAGTACTTTCACTTACTGTTTCACCTTTCTTAAGTAAATCTAAATCATAGGCTGGCATTTCTAGCTGGGTACCGTCGCCTACTACTTCACCCTTTTTAAGTGAATCCAAATCATAGGTTGGCACGTCTAGCTGGGTACCGTCACCTACCACTTCACCCTTCTTGAGTAAATCTAAATCATAGGCTGGTAATTCTAACTTAGTTCCTTCACCTACTACTTCACCCTTCTTAAATGAATCTAAATCATAGGCCGGTAATTCTAACTTAGTCCCTTCACCTACTGCTTCACCTTTATTAAGTGAATCTAAATCATAAGGTGGCAGTTCTAATTGAGTTCCTTCGCTTACTGCTTTACCCTTTTTAAGTGAGTCTAGATCATAAGCTGGTAGTTCTAATTTAGTACCGTCGCCGACTGTTTCACCCTTCTTAAGTGAATCTAAATTATAGGCTGGTAATTCTAACTTAGTTCCTTCATCCAAGATTTCACCATGCTTACTTTGTTCAGTATTTGCAAAAATTGAACTTCTGAAATCATCCGTTTGTTTCATTTCAGCTGCCAATATTGCAGCTTTCAAGTTATCAATTAGGCCTGATTTTTTTCCTTTAGCTCTAACTGCTAATTCTTGATCAACAGTAGTCTGCATTAAATTCTGCAAATCATCCCAACTATTCAACTGAATACTCTTTTTATCCAATGTAATAGTAATTGGTTTAAAGTCTTGTCGCCTATCAATACGCTCTTTGAACATAGCCTTTTTGAAGGTTGCGTAATCATTATTGTACTCACCATTAAAAATTTTGGCTAAAGCATAGGTATCGCTCAATGCCTTCTTATCGCTTTTCGCGTCCTTAGCATATTTATTAGTAGTATAGGAAATAAAGCCATCTTCCCAACCTTTAGCGGCAAGCAATTCGAAAGCAGTTTTTCGAAAAGTAATCGCACCTGAAGCTGATGATGGATTTTGAATTCCAGCATAATCTGGGGCATACATAGAAATCTTTTGGTAACCATTATTTCCATAATTTCCTGCCTGATAGCCACGACTAGCAATAATATTGTTATCAATGAAATCATCAATTGTTCTTAATTTATCAGCAATTTCTGTACTGATCGGCCCAGATACTACATCAGCTTTTTTAGTAGAATCATAACTAATCTGAGAGTACAGCAATTGTTTTTCTTTGGCCGATTTACCAATCATAGCTTGAGCTTCCGCATAATCAAGTAAATAAGTTACATCAAAAATCCCATGCATATAATCTTGCAAATCTTGTCTAGTTTGAAAACGTTGCGGACTTTTATTGGTCGTCCGATTATCTGCATAAAACGTTAAGGCAGTATTTAAAGAATAAGCTGCAGGAGTACGAGTCCAAGGCGTTTGGAGGAGACCATCTGCATATAATTCAACTCCAGTCCCAGGACGATGCTGAAATCCATCTAAATATATACTATTATCAAAATTATGTGTCATTTCATGTGATAAGATGGCTGCCCCACCATAGTTATCAATTACCTTTGCCACATAATAGCGAACCTCATTGCCTCCAGCATCTGCTGAAAGCCCAGCTGCATCATACATCTTACCTAATGGGCCAAAAAATTCTGCTATAGCCGGTACATTAGTATCACGCTTGTTTAACCATCTACGACCATTCTTTTTGCTAGAATCGACAGCATCATAGCTATCCCAAACTTGAACATTTGCTTTAGTTAAACGTTCTTTTCCTTTTTCATTAGCTATCCGATACCAAAAATCAAAATGATCTCTCCAGGCAGTTGAAAGTCGTACAAGTTCTTTATGAACTGCCTCAACTTTTTCTCGGTATACAACTGGATCTGCTTGATATTTAAGGTCAATATATGGCGCATATGAGCCAAAAATCATCGTTCCAAGTGCTGATACAACATACATATCATCATTTTTAATATTCAAAAGCGGTAATATATACTCTTGTAGCTCCCTATTTGTGGATAGACGATGATAAATATGTAGATTTAAATCCGGTACTTCTTTTGAGGGAATCTCATCAATGTAAACTCCCGTGTTTGATCTAAACCACTCTTCATCAGATAGATTTGGAGACCATTTTTTACGCAAATCTCCTAAGAAAGTAACTAAATTTGACTTAGTATTTAGCATTGGAGCTAACTTATTATTAAAAGTAGTTACAGTATTTGCGGGAGCTAGTTCATCAGTTGACCAGTCTCCAATATTAGTGAGCCAATCAATTGAATCTAAGTTAGAACCCAAAGATTTGGGATCAAACATCATAATCGGTAAAAGTTCTTTATCCCCATACGAAATGTTATACCAACGGTTAAGGTAGGACATTCCCACCATAATGGCACCTGCATTTTTGCTAACTCTTTGACTCGCAGTATCTAAATTATCTGCATGTTCAAGAAGTTGAGGTACAAGAGTTGGCAATTGATTATATACTTGGTTAAAACTATCGACTAAGCTAGTACTTGTGAGCTGAATATGATTCCAATTTCTAATAACTTGTTTTGGATCACCATCAAAAGCATCATACTTAACTTGTTTTAAATTGTCTGTAACAGATTTAACCATTGCAGGGTCAAGCTCTTTATTTATTTCTGCAGCTTGCTGAAGATTAGCAGCATTTTCAGAAATATCAGTTTCTTCATTATGAATGTTTTGATGAGTGTCTTGCTTTAAGGTAGACGCTGTATCATCTAAAGTTTCTTGACCATTTTTTAAATCTTGATTAACGTCTTTAGTAGTATCTACATCTGAGTCCGTTTTAGTCTCTACATTTGTTTTGTCATCCTGAGTATTATCTTGCAGAGTTACAGTTTCTATCTTCGCGGAATTACTATTTGTATTTTCTGTAACAGTTTTATTGTCTGAGGTCTGATTTTCGGTCTTTTGAACTTGTGGTTCACTATCAGCATGAGCAGTAGTGGTTGTTGTAGCCATAAATGCTAATCCGACAGCAACAGAAGTTAATCCAACACTAAGCTTACGCAAAGCATATCGATATTGAGAATGTTTTTGCATATTAATTCTAGGCCTCCAATTTCCCTAATCTAAGTTATTCCGTTAATTATAACTTAAGTTATACTGATTTTAAATAAGTTAATTTCACTTAATTAAGAACTAATAGTGCCATAGAAAAATTAAAAAATGAGGTATGAACTCGAATATCTTCATACCTCATTTTTATATACTATTTTTTATCAATTCTTTTGCATACTTAAGAATTGGTAATTCTCGATTAGTAATCAATTGTCCCAACTTAGTGTCAGTTTGTTTTTCGTATGCATCGACTGCTTCTTCATAAGTTAATTTTAAAGTCGACAAATGAAAATCGTCAATTTCTTCTTGGGTTAAATGTTTTTCACCAAAAGAATCTACTCTGCATAAAAAGTAATTGTTAATATTATGCCGATTAATTAAGTTATAGTAGTCATTTACCGTACCGATCTTACAGAGAATATTAACATGCGCACCTAATTCTTCTTTTAGCTCTCTTTTAAGTGCTGTTGTTAGGTTTTCACCTGATTCAACCCCACCGCCAGATGTTTCAATGAAAGTGCCTGTACCAAAAATATCGTCTCTATGAACTTTTACAAAATAATAGTTCTGCTGCTCATCCACTATAATCGCTCGAACAATTTGCCGATCATGATCAATATTAGTCTTAGGCCACTGCGTATCTTGCAGTTCAAGGTTTAACTCTTGCATGTTTATTCTCCTTTTTGATTCAAGGCATTTAGCTAGTCATAATTTAAGCCATCTTGATTATAAATAAGTATTATTTAGTACAGAAACAGCCTGACCCTCTCATTTTATATGCGTCTAATATTCTTTATATTATAAAAAACATGGTCTTATCTACACTCTTACCCAAAAACTTCAGCTGCAGCAATCACTTTTAATAGCGACTCATCTATCTTATCTCTTCCATATGCATCAAGAAAGCGATCATGATATTTATTAGTTTTTAAATTAAACCAGAGTGTCCAAACACCCCAAAATAAATCAATATGTCGATCACCAACACCGCTACAGTCAAAGTCAATAAAGCCTGAAAACTTCCAGTTATCAAGAATAATATTTGGTAAACAATAATCCCCATGGAGTAAAACCTTGTCCTGCAAAGCATCTTTACCTGCTTTTAAAACTCGGTGAGCTTCTTCTGCTGAACGATAGCCAAAGCTATCAGGAAAAGCTGATTTATCATAATTTCCAGTTTGATAATTCTGCTCGGCAACTGCTAAATATTCGCTGGTTCTCTCCATAACCGGGCAATCAGTGTAATCTGTTTCATGCAGTCTTCTTAATTCGCAAGCAATGATATCACATAAGCGTTCCGGATTTGCGAGATATTCTGAATAAATGCAATCTTCACCCTTCACTGCCTTTGTTAAAAGCCAATCATAATTGCTTGAAGTGTAATCTAGCACTTCTGCGCTAAGTCCCTTTGAATAAAAGTACTGCGTCATCTTGGCTTCTTTTGCTAGCTTTCCAAGGTTAGCTCTTTTTAAATAATATCCTTCGTCTTTATCTACAAAATACACTCTTGCTTCAGGTGAAGAGGAGCTGTCATAAAGTGGTGATCCAGAGATAAAATTTTTAATCTCCTTTGGTAGGTCTTCTGGAATCTGAGTAATTAAAGTTTTTTTCATATATTTGATCCTATAGGTAAAAAATGAAGTATACAAAACTAATAAGTACAGCTCTCCATAATAATGATGCAAAATATATTCATACGTTCTCTTTAAAGTTAGATAGTCAATATTA
>DBFNNF010000118.1:0-1701 GCA_048407585.1 Lactobacillus johnsonii
CTTATCTTCCTTTCTTATAATATAAGTAATTAGAGAAAGGAAGAACAAATATGGAGTATAAGAACTTAGGAAATACAGATATCAAAGTTTCACCATTAGCAGTAGGATGTATGAGCTTTGGTAAGCATACAGATTTTAATAAATGGTCACTTAATTATGAAGATACTAAAAAAGTAGTTCAACGTGCATGGGAACTAGGTGTAAATTTCTTTGATACTGCAAACGTTTATGCTGAAGGTACAAGCGAAGAGTATCTAGGAAAGGCACTGAAAGCAAATAGTATCCCTCGCGATAAGGTAGTAATTGCTTCAAAGGTGTACTTTAATCCAGGGCGTCTGAGTTCGGAAGCAATCCATCATGAAATCGATGGAACGTTAAAACGTTTAGGAACTGATTACTTAGATTTGTATATCATTCACAGATTTGACTATGACACTCCAATTTCGGAAACGATGGAGGCGTTAAATGATTTAGTGAAATCAGGTAAGGTTAGAGCAATTGGAGCTTCAGCAATGTATGGCTACCAATTCCAAAATATGCAAGTCTTTGCTAAAGAAAATGGATTAGCTCAATTTCAAGCCATGGAAGATCACTATAATTTGCTTTATCGTGAGGATGAAAGAGAACTTATTCCAATATGTAAGCAATATAATGTTTCCCTAATGCCCTACAGTCCATTAGCGGGAGGACACTTAGCGCATACTGGGTGGACCACTAATACTGCTCGCAGTAAAAATGATGGAACTTTACGTGGAAAGTACGATCGAATGGAAAAGTTTGACTTACCGATTGTTGATCGTGTTCATGAACTTGCAGAAAAACATCATGTAGAGATGTCGGAAATAGCTCTTGCTTGGGAATGGGCTAAAGGAATTACAGCTCCAATTGTTGGATCAACAAAAATTAGCCACCTTGAAACTGCTGTTAAGGCTCTTAATGTTAAACTTACGCCAGAAGAAGTTAATTATCTCGACGAACTTTATGTGCCACATCCAATTGTTGGTGCAATTGATCAAAATCCACCTGCAGGAACAGTAGTTTTAGATAAAAAATAATAATTAGGATATAAAAAGCAATTCTTACTTGAATTGCTTTTTATTATGTCTTGAAATATATAAACTTGAACTGAAGTAGGGACCATACTTTATACTTAAAGAGAATATCTCAATATTAGGAAGAAAAAATTTATGTATACGATTAAAGAAGTAAGCAAAATAATGAATATCAGTCCCTATACTTTACGTTATTATGAAAAAATAGGTCTACTTGAGTTTGTTAAACGAGATAAAAATGGTATTCGTCAGTTCAGTAAAAGTGATCTCTTAACTTTAAATACTATTTATCGTTTAAAGGATACTGGAATGCCACTTCAAGAAGTTAAACATTACCTTGATTTAATTAATGAAGGAATTGACTCAGTTGGTGAACGAAAAAAGATTATGGAAGAACAGAAAAAATCAGTCAACCGTCAAATTCAAAAATTGCAAAAAGCATTAGAAACCATTGATGCGAAAATTAAGTACTATGATATTGCCGAAAAAGAACATACATTAAATGTTTGTTCTGATGCACGTTCTGAACTACTAAATAAGATCTTAAAAAATTAATCAAAATAATCCATTCAAATTTCTTGCCTTAGAGTATACTCTAGCAAATATAATTGGGATGAAAATCATAGGAGAGAAAGGAAGAAATTTAAAT
>DBFNNF010000119.1:0-2638 GCA_048407585.1 Lactobacillus johnsonii
AATAAGAGTCACAGGTTCTGTGACTCTTATTTGATCTTAAATAATTAATTTTCACTAATTACTATTTCACCGTCAACTACATCAGCTTTTAATTCTTTGGCAGCTGGATTATCTAGCTTATAATCTGCTACTTTATCTTCAATTTCTTCTTGGATTGTACGACGAAGTGGACGAGCACCCATAGAAGGATCGTAACCTTTTTCGACAAGAAGTTCTTTTGCTTCAGATGTAACATCAATATGTAGGCCTTGATCTTTTACCATATCATTGGTATTTGCAAGCATTAAATCAACAATCTTGATTAAGTCTTTCTTATCAAGTGCATTAAATTCAACTATATCATCAAGTCTATTTAAGAATTCAGGTTTAAAGTATTGACCTAAGCTATTCTTAAATTGTTCTTGATGACTGTTTTCAGCTGCAAAACCTACGCTAGCTTCTTTGATTCCTTGACCAGCGTTAGAGGTCATAATGATGATGGTATCTTTAAATGAAACTGTGCGACCTTGCGAATCAGTTAAGCGGCCATCATCGAGAATTTGCAAGAATAGGTGGAGTACATCAGGATGAGCTTTTTCAATTTCATCAAATAAAATTAAGCTATATGGATTATGGCGTACCCGTTCTGTTAATTGACCAGCTTCTTCATAACCTACATAACCTGGTGCAGATCCGATTAGCTTAGATACAGAGTATTGTTCCATATATTCGCTCATATCAAATCGAATCATGGCATCTTCGGTACCAAAGATTTGTTTGGCTAATTGTTTAGCTAATTCTGTCTTACCTACACCAGTCGGTCCTACAAATAAGAATGAGCCGATTGGACGACCAGATTTATTAAATCCAACACGATTTCGTCTTATTGCACGCGCAACAGTTTCAACGGCTTTGTTTTGGCCAATTACATTATCTTTAAGGTCAGTAGCTAAATTCTTTAATTGAGTTTCTTCTTGTTTTTGTAAGTCACCAACAGGAATATTAGTTTTTTCCTCAACGATCTTATTCATGATCTTTTCAGTGATTTTAGGTGTTTGATCAGGATCTACTTTCTGATCTTTTAATTTTTCATACTTTTCAATTTGATCACGATAGTAGGCAGCTTTTTCGTAATCCTCATTTTTTAAAGCATCTTGCTTTAAGTTTTCAGCAGCATCTAGTCTTTCTTTGATTTTTTCACTATCAACATAGGGAATAGTGAGATTCATTCTTGAACCAGCTTCATCTAAAAGATCGATAGCTTTATCAGGTAAGAAACGATCTTGAATGTAGCGTGAAGAAAGATCTACTGCAGCTTGTATAGATTCGTCAGTATAGTGAACATGGTGGTAATCTTCGTAACGCTTACGAATGCCTTGCAAAATCTTAATTGTTTCTTCAGTTGTAGGTTCTTTAACCTCCACTGGTTGGAATCTACGAGCAAGGGCAGAATCCTTTTCGATGTTTCGATATTCCTTAATAGTAGTAGCACCAATTAATTGGAAATCTCCACGAGCTAAGGCTGGTTTAATAATGTTACCAGCATCCATACCACCTTCAGCGTTGCCAGCACCAACTAATTCATGAATTTCATCGATAAATAGGATGATATTATCATTTTGTTCTAATTCTTTGATTAATTGCTGCATTCTTTGTTCAAATTGACCGCGAATTCCAGTTCCTTGAACCATTGATACCATATTTAAAGAAATGATTCTTTTATCTTGGAGCTTAGCTGGAACTGAACCATCGACAATTTGTTGAGCTAAGCCTTCGACAACAGCAGTTTTACCAACACCAGCTTCTCCAATAAGAACTGGATTATTTTTAGTCCGTCTGTTTAAAATTTCAATAACGCGAGCAATTTCTTTATCACGACCAATAACTGGATCAATTTTACCTTTTTTTGCTAGGTCAGTTAAATCAGTACCATATTGGTCGAGCAGAGATTTTTGACCACCATTATTTCCACCTCGACGGCCACCACCCATTTGCATGTGTGGATCACGTCCTTGAGGATTATTTTGTTCATTGTTGTTATTATTTAAGGCGTTGAATAAATCATCAAAATCGCCAAAAAATGCATTGTTATTATTCATACTATTATTTTGTCCTTGTTGATTTTTCAATTCTTGATAACATTGTTGACATAATGAGATTTCACGATCTTGCCCATTTACATTTGTATAAAGATGAATAGAGGCAGGACGTTCGTGACAGTTATCGCATAACATTAATATTTCCGCCTTTCTTATAATATTCAGGCTATATTCCTATTTTAGCACTCTTGATATATGAGTGCTAACTTGCTAATATCATAGTACGGATACTTACTAATTGCAAGTGGTAAGCCCAGATTTTTATAGAAAATTGATATAATAGGATAAAGAACAAAAATTTTTATAAAGATACGAAAACTTCAGGGAGATAAGTATAAGAAATTGATTATAAAGAAATATTAGATAAAATCATCAGTGGTGAATTAAAAGAATATAGAGTTAGTCCGAAAGATGCTTTTCAATTCCAATTGGCTCTTAGAAGCTATGGAAAAAGACAGAGTATAACTGGAATTGCTCAAAGAGGTGGGGATATAATTTATACCTTATCTGACAATGAAAATTAAGTACTTTATAATGTAAACATTTACATTTGTGTTGTT
>DBFNNF010000120.1:0-3543 GCA_048407585.1 Lactobacillus johnsonii
GTTTTTAAATTTCCTTAATATGTGGAAAAAGGATAAAATTAAATAGTATTACTTTTTTAGATGAGGAAAACTATGTGGATAAATTTTTTATGGGCATTAGTGCCAATCATCTGGTTGATAATTTCTCTTGGAATTATTGGAATGCCGGCTTCAAGGGCATGTACGATTGGTTTAATTATTACAATTGCTGATGCTGTTTTAATGTTTAAACAACCCATAATTAATACTCTTTCTGGAGCCTTAGAAGGTATTATAATGGGAATTTGGCCGATCATGTATGTAATTCTGGCTGCGCTTTTTGTATATCAGATTACAACTGATTCAGGTAGTATGGGGACGATTGAGAAATTATTATCATCAATCACAACCGATAAAAGAATTTTAGTATTAATAATTGCTTGGGGCTTTGGTGGCTTTCTAGAATCTATTGCTGGTTTTGGGACTGCTGTAGCAATCTGTGCAGGAATCTTAATTTCCTTAGGTTTAGAACCGATCCAAGCTTCAGTAATTTGTTTGGTTGCCAATAGTACGGCAACTGCATTTGGTGCAATTGGCTTGCCAGTTTTGACATTAGCTGAAGTAACTAATCTTAATGATGTGCAATTAGGATTTATTGTGACCTTGCAATTGGTCATTTTAGTTATTTTAGTACCTTTTATTTTAGTTATTCTTACTGGCAAAAGTATTAAGGCCCTGAAAGGTATTGTTTTTATTACTTTAATGTCAGGGGTTGGAATGGCCATTCCGCAAGTTATTATTGCTAAGTTTACTGGGGCCGAGCTTCCAGCCTTAGTCGGATCATTGTTTTCAATTTTAGTTACTGTCTGGCTGACTAAAAGAAAAACTGGTTCAGTAGAGGAAGTAGAAAATGAAAGTGTCAGCGAGATTATCAAGGCTTGTTCACCATTTATCTTGGTCTTTATTTTCGTTCTACTGGCTTCCTCTCTTTGTCCACCTGTGAATAACTTTTTAACTAGTGTAACTACCCACTTACATGTTTACTTAGGAAAGAATCCTAATGATTTACCAATTAATTGGCTTTCCTCTCCAGGAACATTAATTTTATTAGCGGGAATAATTGGAGGAAAGATTCAAGGCTTAAGTTTAAGCCAAATGTTCAAAATCTTGCTCAATGTTTTGAAAACAATTGGGATGACAACAATTACAGTTTGTGCAATTGTTGGCTTAGCTAAGGTTATGGTATATGCCGGAATGACTAAAGCTTTAGCAGTAGCCTTAGTAAGTTTACTTGGACCAGCTTATCCTTTATTTGCACCATTAATTGGAGCTCTAGGAACATTCTTAACTGGGTCTGCAACGTCAGCTAACGTTCTATTTGGTAACTTACAGTATTCTGCTGCTCAATCATTAGGAGTAAGCAAATATTGGATTGTTGCTTCAAATATGACTGGTGCAACTGCTGGGATGTTATCACCGCAGAATATTGCAGTAGCTACTGGTGCAATTAATAAAGAAGGTTTAGAAGGAAAGATTCTAAAAGAAACGACTAAGTGGGGCAGTATTTACTTGTTAATTACCTGTGTATTTCTATACTTAGTTGGTTTGATTACTAAATTAGTATAAAGTAAAAAGTTCTTGATCTCAGAAGTTAGATCAAGAACTTTTTGTTTACAAATATATTTGTGTTTTTACTAAACTGTTTTCAATTCATTAACGATTTTTTCAAACTCATTAAGTCGTTTTTCAAAAGTATTAAATGCGTCTTTTAAGTAATCTGCCTTTGTCATATCGACACCGGCACGTTTCATTATTTCTGTTGGATAATCTGAAGAGCCAGACTTTAAGAAATTAATATAAGCGGTACGTTCTTTGTCAGTACCATGAACAACATTATTTGCGAGAGCTGTAGCAGCAGCAAAGCCTGTTGCATATTGGTAAACATAAAAGTTGTAATAGAAGTGAGGAATCCGTGCCCATTCTTTAGCAATCTCTCCGCCTGGTTCTACACTATCACCATAATATCTTTGATTTAAATTACCATAAAATTCATCAAGGACATCGGCGGTTAATGGTTGACCATTTGCATCAGCTTCATGAATAAATTGTTCAAATTCTGCAAATTGTGTTTGGCGGAAGAGTGTGCCCTTAAATGAATCAAGATAGTGATTCAAAACAAATGCGCGTGTTTTAGGGTCAGTAATTTTATCTAAGAAGTATTCAGTTAAAATATTTTCATTAGTTGTTGATGCAATTTCAGCAACAAAAATCGGGTAGTCTCCATATACATATGGTTGAGTATTTCTTGTATACCAGGAATGCACTGAGTGGCCAGTTTCATGAACTAGAGTATAGAGAGAATCAAGATTATCCTCCCAATTTAATAATTCATATGGATCAGTATCATAAGAACCACCAGAATAGGCGCCTGTTACCTTATTTTGGCTTTCAACTACATCAATTACACGATTATTAAAGATGTAGTCAACATGTTCGAGGTAATCTTTCCCTAATGGAGCTAAGGCTCGTCTAGCCTCATTTTTTGCTTCTTCAAAGTTATAAGAAAGACTAGGCTCACCTGTTAATGGAACATACATATCATACATTTGTAGGTCAGAAAGACCTAAAATCTTTTTTCTTAAACTAACGTAGCGATGAAGGAGATCTAAGTGACTATTTACCTCTTTAACCAATGTATCGTAAACAGCGGTTGGTACGCCATTTTCACTTAAAGCAGCCTCTCGAGCTGAATTGTATTTATGTACTTGAGCATTAAAATTGTGGGCTTTTACTTCACCTGATAAAGTTGAAGCGAGACTATTTTCAAACTGGCCATAGCTTGCATACATAACATCAAATGCATTTTTGCGAACATTTCTATCTTGTGACTGAATTAGAAGTGAATATAAGCCATCAGATAATTGGACCATCTCTCCGTCTTCATCTTGAACATAGCCGTATTCCATATCAGAATTAGTTAAAACATTAAAAGTATTAGCGGAAGTTCCCATTGCATCTCCAGCAGCGGCAATAATTTTTTCTTCACTTGCTGGTAAAGTATGAGGACGCTTCTTAGTAATTTGTTCAAGTCGATGTTGATATTCTTTTAAACGAGGTTCATCTTGCATAAATTTAGCAAGTGTCTCTTCTGGAATAGATAAAATTTCAGGATCGACAAAAGAGATAGCGGCGCTCATCTGGTTAGCTAAGCTTTGAGCTTTAGCAACAAGGCCTAGATAATGAGTATTACTAGTATCAACGTCGCTTGACATAGTAGCATAAACGTACACTTTTTCTAAACAACGATTTACAGATAAAATTTCTGTAATTCCTTCATATAAATCTTGACCAGATTTAGCAAGATTTTCCTTAAATCTACCTAAATTTTTAATTTCGGTTGCGACCTGATTATATTCTTGTTCCCATTCCTGGTCGTCTTTAAAAACACGACTAAGATCCCATTTGAGATCATCAGATACTTCATTTCTTGTTGGAATAGCCATACCTTGTCCTTCTTTCTACCATATAATTTTTATTAATCATCATTATAGAACATTATTTCGCTTGCTAAAAAATAAAATTTTT
>DBFNNF010000121.1:0-10074 GCA_048407585.1 Lactobacillus johnsonii
TCACTATAAAAATAAATTACATTAATTAGTTCCAGCGATCTTTGTTTTGTTCAAAAGTAGTGAACTACCAACAACTGAAACAGATGAAAATGCCATAGCTAAACCGGCTAGTTCAGGGCTTAGTGTAAAACCTAAACCAACGAATAAGCCAGCTGCAATTGGGATACCAATTGTATTGTAGATAAGAGCCCAGAAGAGGTTTAATTTGATACGATTGAAAGTCTTCTTTGAAATATCAAGAGCGCGAACAACGCCTCTTAAATCATTTTGAACTAAGACAATACCACCCGAGTCAATAGCAATATCTGTACCAGATCCCATAGCAATTCCTACATCAGCTGTTGAAAGAGCAGGAGCGTCATTGATACCATCCCCAACAAAGGCTACCTTATCACCATTTTGTTGAAGTTCTTGAATATGTTCAGCTTTTTCATTTGGTAAAACGCCAGCAATAACTTGGTCAATGCCAACTTCATTAGCAATTGCTTGAGCAACTTTTTCATTATCACCAGTAAGCATGACGGTCTTTAATCCACGCTTTTTAAGTTCGCTAATTGCTTCTTTAGAACTTCGCTTTGGTACATCTTGAATAGCGATTAAACCAATAATTTTGTCATTTAAGCCGACATAAACAACTGTTTTAGCTTCTTCTTGTAATTTTGTAGCTTGCTGATTCATTTCCTGGGAAATGTTGACGTCGGCTAGTAATCGATTGCTTCCAACAAAAGCTGTTTGATCATGGTAATTAGCTTTAACGCCTTTACCTTCGATTGCTTCAAAGTCGTTAACTTTTTCGATTTGCAATTTTTCAGAATCTGCTTTTTTAACTATTGCTGTAGCAAGAGGGTGTTCAGATGATTCTTCAAGACTTGCGGCAATTCTTAAAACTTGTTTTTCATAACCGACAATATCAGTAACTTCAGGCTTACCAACGGTGATAGTACCTGTTTTATCAAAAACAACAGTATTTAAGTCACTAACTTCTTGAAGAACTTCACCGTTCTTGATCAAAACTCCCATTTTAGCGCTACGAGCAGTACCAACCATCAAAGCGGTTGGAGTAGCAAGTCCCAAGGCACATGGGCAGGCAATAACGATCACACTAACTGCAAAAAGCATTGCTTCAACAGCGGTTGCTCCAAGGAATGAATACCAAATGATAAAAGTTAAGATAGCAATAATCATGACAGCAGGGACAAAAATATTAGAAATTTTATCCGTTAAGTTTTGAATTGGAGCATGACTAGTCTGAGCTTTTTTAACTAAATCAACAATTTGAGCAAGCATGGTGTCAGAACCAACTTTAGTAGCCTTGAAAGTGATTGTACCGTTACTATTAATAGTTGAACCTACAACGGTGTCACCAACTTTTTTAACTACCGGCATACTTTCACCGGTAACCATTGATTCATCCAGTGTAGTAACACCTTCTAGAATCTCACCATCAACTGGAATTTTTTCACCTGGCTTAACGCGAATAATGTCGCCAACTTGAACTTGATCAAGTGGAATTTTTACAAATTTACCATCTCTTTGAACTTCCGCATCTTTTGCTTGTAAACCCATTAATTTACCTAAGGCATTAGATGCGTTATCATGCATCTTTTCTTCCATAGCGTCGCCTAATAAGACGAAGACAGTAACAAATGCGGCACTTTCAAAGTAAACTGGACGATTAGTGATCATGGCAAAGATACTGTAGAAATACGCAACAGCTGTACCAGTAGCTACTAAGGTATTCATATTAGCGCTATGCTTTTTGAAAGCAGCAATAGCACTTTTCCAGTAAGGAAATGCAGAGATTGCCATAATGATTGTGGTTGTAATAAGCGCAATCCAATTATATCCTGGCATCATCCAATGGAATGGCATTGCAAACATTTGAATAAGCATTGGGATAGAGAGGATAAAAGATATCCAAAATCTTTTAATGTTTGATAACTTCATTATTTAACAACAACCTTCCCATGAAACATGTCCATTCCGCAACTCCAATTATAAGTAGCAGGCTTGTCTGTAGGGATATTTACAATAACTTCTTTTTTACCATCAAGTTTGTCATCTATATTCAAGTCTTTGAAAACTACTTCGTTCATACAGCCCATATTGTCAGATGGAATAAATTTTAATTGGGCAGGTTTACCTTGCTTAAAAGTAATGGTATCTGGTTTATAGCCATGATTTTCTGCATTGACAACAACTTTTTTGGTTTGATTTTTTGAAAAAATACTCATTTTAATAGATCCTTTCTTTATTTAACGATAACTTTTCCGTGGAACATATCCATTCCGCAAGCAAAGTTATAGGTTCCGGCCTTATCTGTCGGAATATTGACAGTAGTAATTTTTTGTTTGGTTAAGTCCTCATTAACTCCTAATTGTTCGAAAACAACATGGGATAAACATGCTGTTGAGTCGCGCATGTCAAAGTTAACTTGAGCAGGCACACCTTTTTTAAGAATTACGGTTGAAGGTGAATAACCACCATTTACAACAATGGTTGCAGTTTGTTCATCATTAACAATTGTGCTAGTACCAGCAGCTTCTTTATGTTTGCCAAAGAACCACCAAATAATAAAACCGATTAAAATTGCCCCTACGATTAAGGTAATGATCTGACTTCCATTCATTCTTGTTTCCTCCTAACAAATAGTAGACCCTGTTTTTAAGCAGTTGCAGGGAACCATCTCAGGTGCCGTTTTTTCTTTTTGACTGATCTCTTTTTTCATCTTCATTAAATCACCTTTAGAAACAGGAGAGTCTTCTAGAAGTTTCAAAATTACTTCTCCCTTGTGCATGTCACACATTCTATTTAGTAAGGTTTTAGCTTCGTTGTACATCATTTCGGTTTGATTAACCGTAGCCGTGTAGATGTACCGGCGTCCATCTTGCTTAGCATTTAACCAGCCTTTTTGAACGAGACGTCTAATTAAAGTTTTGATAGTAGAATCTGTCCAATCTTTTTTAGCCTGAAGCTCGTTTAAAATTTGTTTCGTATTTGTTTCACCTAATGTCCAGACAATGCGCATTACTTCCCATTCACTGTCTGAAATTGAAGATAAATTCTTTTCACTCATTTATACTTTCCTTTCGTTTACAAATGTAATCATATAACTTATAGTTTACATTTGTCAACAATAAAGATTGATGTAATTGATAAAAATATAATTAAATTATTGTTAAAATAATCATTTCATAGTAAAATCTAGACAAATAATTTAAGAGGGTGAGTAGATGGACGATAAAAGATGGATTGAACTAGCTAAAAGACGAAAGCAAGATAAGTATTTTGGCATTATCAGCTTGTTGATTGCTTTGATGATGGTTTTCTTTACATTGAAAAATATTGGTTGGCTACTTACTTTCATTGTTGTAGCAGTTATTCTCTACTACTGGATTGATGTAGAACAGATGCTTGAAGACAGTAAGGCAATTAATAGGACGCAGAAGATTATTTTTATTATCCTTGGAATAGTTTATGAACTGACTAGTATTGTTTTTGCTTTCATTAATTTAGATTATTTATTATTAGCTTTTGGCATTATAAGTACAGGATATTTAGGCTTTAAGACAAACGCGGTATTTCGTAAAGATTTGAAGAATAAAAAGTTGAAATTTGTTGAGAGTGTAGTCGCAAGTTGTCTCGGGCTTGGAGCTGCAATCTTGCTTATATTACTTACTCCTAAAGACATTCTTTGGCTATTTCTTTTGATTTTTGCTTTAGCCTATAATCTGATTCACCTAGTTGTTCGAATTAAGGTTGAACATGACGGAACTAACCGAGAACTATAGGAAAAAGAAAGGGATGAGTAGATGCGCCCAGACTTAATTATTAAAAATAGAAAGTTAAACCATATAATCGGCGTGATTGGGATCATTCTGAGTATTGTAGTGATATTTTTAGCCTTAAGAAATGTAAGCTGGGTATATCGACTAGTGGCAGTATGTGCAATCATTTATTGCCCTATTGACATGGAACAAAAATTAGAAGAAGACCATGCAATTACAAAAATAGATCGAAATATTATAGGTGTAATTGGTAGTTTTTATATAGGCTTTAGCATAATTTGTGCCTTTATAAATATTGATCTCTTATTAAGGTTGGCTGGAATCACAGCTTCAGGCTATTTAGGATTTAAGTCATATCAATTAGTTAGAGAAGGAATTCTGAATAAGAAATTGAAGTTAGCTGATAGCCTAGTAGCAACTTTTTTAGGTGTTTTTCCAGCTATTTTACTAATTATTTATGCATTTATTGCTTTTTGGATAATTTTATTAGCATTAACCTTGCTGTATAATTTAATCCACTTGATAGTTAGAATTAAAGTTGAACGTGGTTCAACGAATCGCCAATTCTAAAATAAAAAAGGTAGAGTATTCGATTTTCAGGTCGAGTACTCTACCTTTTTTTGTAAAAAATATTATACGTAAAAATTTTTTAATTAAATCAAAATTCCATTACAATGATCAACTTCATGTTGAATTACCTCAGCAGTAAAATCAGAGAAACTTTGCTGCCGAGTTTCTAAATTCTCATTTTGATATTTAACTGTGATGTTCTTGTATCTTTCAGCTGGACGTTCTCCAGTTAAAGAAAGACACCCCTCATAAGCTAGATATTTGTCATCTTGGGTCACAATGATTGGGTTAAGCATCACAATTGGGAGTGGTCCAACAAATAAAGCAATAATTCGTTTTTGAACACCAATCATATTTGCGGCGAGGCCAGCTGCTCTATCCTTATTAGCCAGTAAAGTGTCCTTTAAATCAGTGGCTGCTCCTAAATCTTGTTTAGTTGCTGGTAGAGACTTAAATTTTAAAGAAAGTTCATCATGAATAATAGGTTTGACTGCCATAAAAATAATTCTCCATTGTTATTTTTATCCTAATTATCGCATATTACTCACAGAAAATTTAAGTTTAATTATTTTTCTTTCTTTAATTGCAAGACGAATCGAATTTATTACCCGGGCAATAATGATCAATATCCCTACAAATAATGAAAGATAGCCTAATGGAATTAAGAAAAAGTTTTCGTGTAAAATACCGCTACTATCAATATAAGAAACAGAAGCAGCACTAATTAAGAAGAAAATAATTCCTAAAATAATGAATGCACTCCCAATGATAGTAGAGACCATATTGAATTTGGCAGCACGTGTTCTTTTACCGTCGTTGATCAAAGTTTGCTCAATTTTATTCATCTTTTTATCTCCTAAAATTAATTCATCAAGGGAAACACCAAATGTTTCTGCAATTAAAATAATCATTTCGAAATCAGGAAGATTACGATTGTTTTCCCAGTTAGAAATAGCTTGCCTAGTTACATTCAGTTTCTTGGCCATCTCTTCCTGAGTTAAGTTGTTTTCATTTCGAAGGCGTTTTATTTGTTCGTTAAATTCCATTTTGCCTCACCTCGTAATTCAATTTAATGAAAATTGAGTCAAAAAAACAAGCTAGCAATGCTTGCATCTTAAGAGATAGCGTTACTAGCTTGAAAAAAAGATTATTAATTAGCCCATATTAGTAATTAAGAAGAAGATAACAAAGATTACAAATAAAATGTACATCATTGGAGATACTTCTTTATAGCGCTTAGAGGCAATCATGGTAATTGGATAAGCGATCATTCCTAAGGCTAAACCATCAGAGATGGAGTAAGTTAAAGGCATACCAACTACTACTAGGAAAGATGGAAAGGCAATTTCAAAGTTGTCCCAATGAATATATTTAAGATTACCTGCCATTAGAACTCCGACTATGATTAAAGCAGGAGCCGTTACAGTGGTTGGGATTACTGCTAAAAGTGGACTGAAGATCATTGAGATTAAGAATAGAATACCAACGAAAATAGCAGTTAAACCAGTTCTACCGCCCATTGCGATACCGGCACTTGATTCAACAGAAGTACCAAGTGGAGCAGTACCTAACACAGACCCTTCAACCATAGCTAGTGAGTCTGATAAGAAAGCTTTTCCAATCCGTGGAATCTTACTGTTTTTGTCAACCATTCCAGCTTGTTGTGTCATACCAATTAAGGTACCAGCAGTATCAAAGAATGTAACAAGTAAGAATGTTAAAACAACCATAAATAGTTGTGGCGTATTGATATCTTTTAAATGAAACACTGCTTGACCAAAGGTTGGAGCAATACTTGGAGCACCTGAAACAATACCATGTGGCATTGGAATTTGACCAATAATCATTCCGAAAATAGCAGTTACAATCATTCCGATGAAAATTGAGCCCGGTACTTTAGCTGCCATTAAGATGACAGTTAAGATTAAACCAAATAATGTGATCCAAACGGCTGGATTGTTAAATGAACCAAGACCGACAAGAGATGATTTATTGTCGACGATCAATTTACCATTTTGCAATCCAATAAAGGCAATGAACAAGCCAATACCAGCAGAGATTGCATATTTTAAATCTTGAGGAATTGCATCAACAACTTTTTCACGAAGCTTTAAAACAGTAATCAAAATGAATAAAATTGATGCCACTAATACACTAGCTAGGGCAGTTTGCCAATTAATATGCATTCCGATAACAACGTTATATGAGAAAAAGGCTGCACTACCAAGTGTTGGTGCTAAGGCAATAGGATAATTCGCAATAAATCCCATCAAGAAACAACCAATTGCGGTTGCAATAGCAGTAACAGTAAAGGCAGCTCCTTTATTAATGCCAGCTGCACTTAAAATATTCGGGTTAACAAAAAGGATGTATGATAATGAAACAAACGTAGTTAAGGCTGCAATCAATTCACGTTTGACATTAGTATGAGCATCCTCTAAATGAAAGATTTTGTCTAAAAATTGCATCATTTCTCCAACATAAAATAAAAATGAAAAAAGGACACAGTTTACCCAAGAGCCACGGGTAAAAGATGTCCTTTAAAGCAATTTATGACGTCTGATACCTATAGTCCTGAATTTATGGCTCAGGGTAGATACTGTCGACCTTATTTCGACGATATATAGATAACTTGATTGTTAAGTATTCTAGCAGAAATTTAGTAGATAGGCAAATAAGCCAGAGAATTTCCTAAAAAATAAAAACAATCAGCTCTATTAGCTGATTGTTTTAACTACATTTATGTGTTATTTAATATTCAAAACAACGAAGTAAATAACAAAAATAAAGAATAGGATCCACATCATTGGCGTGATTTCTTTAAATCTCTTAGCAGCTAGCATAGATACTGGGTAAATGATTAGTCCCCAGCCAAGTCCATCTGAAATGGAGTAGGTAAGTGGCATACCAAGAGCAATTAAGAAACATGGAATTGCGATTTCAAGATCAGTCCAGTGAACGTGCGCCAAGTTTTCAGCCATTAATACTCCAACGATTATCAAAGCAGGAGCAGTTACTTGAGTAGTGAAGACACTCAAGATTGGACTAAAAATAGTAGAAATCAAGAAGAAAATACCAACCCAAACAGCGGTTAAACCAGTTCTACCACCGACTGCAATACCAGCACTTGATTCAACAAAGGCACCAACTGGGGAAGTACCAAGAACAGATCCAACTAACATACCGGATGAGTCAGCGGCTAAAGCTTCACCAGCACGTGGCATTTTGTTATCTTTCATAAGGCCAGCTTGTTGAACAAGACCGATTAAAGTACCAGTAGTATCAAAGAAAGTGACTAGTAAAAATGTAAAGACGACAATCCACATTTGAACTGTATTGATATCACTAATATGAAAAATAGCCTGCCCAAAAATTGGTGAAAGACTTGGAATGCCTGAAATAAAAGCTTTTGGCATTGGAATTTGACCAATTATAATACCGAAAATAGCCGCAACAATCATTCCGATAAAGATAGCACCAGGAACCTTGGCAATCATTAAGAAAATCGTTACTACTAAACCAAAGATTGTAATCCAAACAAGTGGATTATTTAAGGAACCAACAGTAACTAAAGTTGAATCACTTTTACTAATTAATTTACCACCTTGAAGACCAATGAAGGCAATAAATAAACCAATACCAGCAGAAATAGCATATTTGATATCACTAGGAATAGCATCGATAATCATCTCACGTACTTTAAATATAGTCAGTAAGATAAAAAGAATTGAAGCAACGAAAACGGCAGCTAAAGCAGTCTGCCATTTTACATGCATCCCTAAGCAGACCGTATAAGTAAAGAATGCATTCAGTCCTAAAGTTGGTGCAGAAGCAATAGGATAATTGGCAATTACTCCCATTACAATACAAGTGAAAGCAGCAGATAAGGCAGTAGCGGTAAATAGCGCTCCCTTGTTCATGCCACTTGCTCCTAAAACAGCTGGGTTAACAAAAAGGATATAAGACATACTTACAAAAGTAGTTAATCCAGCTAAAAACTCAGTTTTAAATGAAGTATGGTTTTCATTTAAATGGAAAAATTTACCAATTGAATTGATGTAGCCCTCCAAGAATGGTACTGTTCGGATTTTAAAGGAAATTATAATTTTAATTGATTAATTTCTGTGTTTAATCATTTAAAAGCGAATCATCAACTAAAATTATATCTAAATTATTAACTATTTCAAGAACAAAAACTATAATTATTCGATTAAATCAAAAAAATATAGAATAATAGGTACAAAAATAAGAAAATTGGTTTAAAAGCCGAACAATATTTTATAATTTAGAAGTTGACTTTAACCTTACGTCAATTGATATCTTAAAGCTGGGAGGTGAAAGTAATGTCAGAGAGATATACCATCGGAGAAGCAGCCAAGAAATTACAAGTGAGTACACGGACTTTAAGGTTTTATGAGGAAAAAGATCTAGTGAGGCCAGCTTATACTGAAGAAAATGGCTATCGTTTTTATGAAAAAGATCAGATAAGACAACTTGAATTAATTCTTTTTCTAAAAGAATTGGGATTTTCATTGAAGCAAATAAAAATGCTCATTCAAGATGAGCATGGGAGTCAATCACTTGAGTTATTGCTTAAAGAACAATACCAGGATAATGAGCGGAAAATGGAGGAGATAAGTAAGAAACAAGCACAAATAAAACATTTGCAAAAAATAAAAGTGTCGCGTGCTGTATTAACCAATCATTCTGGCATTACCGATATTATGAGAAAAGAAAATAGACTTTCAGCTTTAAGAGATAAGATGTTAGTTTTTGGAGGGCTTTTGTCAATAATTGAAATATTAGGGATCGGCATAGCATTTTATTTATATCATCTACGTTTGATGACTAGTTTTGTAATTGAAGTTTTTGGACTAGTAGTTATTATTTTTATGATGGCATTGGGATTGTCGCGATATTACTATGACCATGTTGAATATGTTTGTCCTAATTGCGGAGATGTATTTATTCCATCATTTTTGGCATTTAATTTAGCCCCGCATACGCCTAAGTTTAGAAAATTGACTTGTCCAAAATGCGGTAAAAAATCTTATTGTTTAGAAATTAGTAGAGAGTAAAACAATATTTAAAATTGACAGAAAATTTTTTGATTAACCAAAAAAAGCCCGTGCATCAGCACGAGCTTTTTTCTTGTGTTTCAATCTATTTAAAATTCAATACCCATAAGAAGATGATAAATACTACAAACAATACCCACATCATCGGGCTAACTTCTTTACCACGCTTTGCAGAAACCATACAAATTGGGTAAGTAATCATTCCTAGTGCCAAACCATCGGAAATTGAGTAAGTAAGAGGCATACCAAGTAAGATTAAAAATGCAGGTACAGCAATTTCTAACTTATTCCAGTGAATGTGCGCGGTGTTTTGTGCCATCAAAACTCCGACGATAATCAACGCAGGAGCAGTTACTTGTGTAGTAAAGACACCAAGTAGTGGACTAAAAATCATTGAGATCAAGAAGAAAATGGCTACAAAGACAGCAGTTAAACCAGAGCGACCACCAACAGCGATACCAGCACTTGATTCAACAAAGGCACCAACTGGTGAAGTACCGAAGATTGAACCAAACATCATAGCAGTTGAGTCAGCAGCTAATGCTTTACCGACACGTGGCATTTTATTATTTTTCATAAAGCCAGCTTGTTGAGCAAGACCGATTAAAGTACCGGCAGTATCAAAGAATGTAACAAGT
>DBFNNF010000122.1:0-1321 GCA_048407585.1 Lactobacillus johnsonii
AACAAATAAAAATAGGAGGGGCAAATAATGACGTTTAAAGAGTTGGTTAAAATTAATGTTCCCCGTTCAATACTGATTTTTTGTTTGTATATTTTATATGCAGTTGCGGGTTCAATGGGAGAATATCTTTTTAAAGATTCATTAAACAATATTCTTAAAGGTAACTTAAATGGATATCTTTTTTGGACTTTTATTCAGGCTGGGATGGAAATAGGGACGGCAGTTTTATTACCAATTGCAACAATTGCTTTCACAAGACAAACCCAAGACTATGTTCATAAGATTAGAGAAGAAATTATTGAGCATTACTATGCTTCTTCAGAAGATGAAAAAACTTCCAAAATGCAAAATCAATTAACAGCAAATCTTAAGCTATTAACTACCAACTTTGCTATGCCATGGGTATCAATTTTGAGTGGAACTCTTGAAATTTTAATCGCAGTTGTTTTGTTATTTACTATGAACTGGAGCTTAATTTTAGTTAGTGCGATATTACTAGCGATTAATTTTCTTCTACCTAAAATTATGGAAAAGAAAACAGCTCAGGCAACTAAGAACGTAAATGATAAAAATGAAAAGTTGCTAAATACGATTGAACATTGGTTTGGTGGACTGCAAGAGTTAAGACGCTTTAGTGCATATGAGAGATTGAGAAGACAGCTACATAAGGCAAGTGACGATTACACGAAGGCAAATAAGAAAAACTATCGGTACCAAACTACTTCTTACTTATTCAATGGTTTCGGAAATGCCTTAGCACAAATAGGAATATCATTTTTTGCAGGAATTTTATTCTTAAATCATGTGATTTCTTTTGGAGAATTCGCTGTAGCGGGTGCATTTGGATCAGCTATCTTTTCAGCAGTTTGGGAAATTACCCATTCAATTACTTTAGTTAAATCAACTAAAACATTAAGAGAGGAAATTTTAACTTTACGCAAAAAAGAAAAGCAGCCTGTAAAGACAGCTGCTTATGGTGTATCGGTTGAAAATTTGAAAGTCACATACGATGAAGGTGAGACTCTCACTTATCCAAATTTCACTATTAAACCTGGTGAAAAAGTACTTTTAACTGGAGATTCGGGAACAGGGAAGTCCACCTTATTTAAAGCATTGTTGGGGAAAATTGAGACTAAATGTGGTAAGATTACTTATTTTGATAAAGAAAGTCGACCAATAACCAATGCTAACCTTGGTTATTTACCGCAAGATCCAATAGTTTTTCCGATTTCAATTAAAGATAATATAACGATGTTTGTTAAAAGAACAGAAAAACAATTAATGAATATTATTAATAATGTCGAATTAAAAAATGATTTAG
>DBFNNF010000123.1:0-2711 GCA_048407585.1 Lactobacillus johnsonii
AGAAAAGAAAAATAACCTATGGTCTCTCTTTCCATATATGTTTAAGCAAAAGCGGCTGATGATTAATATCATTTTAGCCGCTTTATTAATGACAATAATTAGTATTTGTAGTTCATACTTTGTGCAAGGAATAATCGATACTTATATTCCCGATGGAACTTATCAGACTCTTTCAATTTTAGCTGTTGGACTATTAATTGCTTATATTTTTAATTCAATCTTTTCTTATGGACAGAATTTTTTATTAAATGTTCTAGGTCAAAGATTAAGTATTGATTTAAACCTCCAATATATAAGGCATATTTTTGAATTGCCAATGGAATTCTTTGTGACTAGAAGAACTGGTGAAATAACCTCACGTTTCTCTGATGCAAGTAGAATTATTGATGCTCTAGCAAGTACTGTTATTTCACTTTTCTTAGACTTAGCGATTGTAATTGTAATGGGAATAGTGTTAGCTGCTCAAAATATGACTTTATTTGGAATCACATTATTAGCTTTACCAGTATATGCTGTAGTAATTCTGGGATTTACTAAGAAATTTGAAAAGTTAAATGATGAACAAATGGAGAGCAATGCAGTACTAAGTTCTTCAGTCATCGAAGATATTCAAGGTATTGAAACTATCAAAGCTCTCAATAGTGAAGATACAAGATATCGTAGAATCGATAGCCAATTTGTAAATTATTTAAAGAAGTCATTTAAATATAGTAAGGCTGAGAGTTTGCAGACGGCGTTAAAGACATTTATTCAACTATCTCTTAATGTAATTATTTTATGGGTTGGCGCACGAGTAGTGATACAAGGACAGATGAGTATCGGTCAATTAATGACTTTTAATGCATTACTATCTTATTTCATTGACCCACTTCAAAATATTATTAACTTACAACCTCGTCTTCAATCAGCTAGTGTTGCACAAAATAGATTGAACGAGGTTTATCAGGTGCAAAGTGAATTTAATGCAGATACTTCTATCCAGAACTCAGCTGCTTTAGAAGGAATGATTGAATACAAGCATGTTCATTATCGATATGGTTATGGGACGGATGTTTTAAAAAACATTAATCTAAAAATTAAGCCAGATGAAAAATTAGCAATTGTTGGCATGAGTGGATCAGGAAAATCGACAATGGTTAAGTTACTCGTTGATTTCTTTTCACCAAGTAAGGGAGAAGTAACTTTAAATGGTCATGCAACTAGTGAAGTTAATAAACATACCTTACGCTCATATGTTAACTATGTTCCTCAAACGCCATATATCTTTTCTGGAACAGTTAAGGAGAATTTATTACTCGGCTGCAGACCGGATATTAGCGAAGAAGATGTAATTAAAGCCTGTCAGATTGCTGGAATTGATCAGGAGATAGCTAGTTTGCCACTACAATTCGAGACAAAGTTAGATGAGAATGCCAAGATTTTATCCGGTGGACAAAAGCAGAGATTAACTATTGCTAGAGCATTACTCTCGCCAGCAAAAGTTTTTATCTTTGATGAAGTAACAAGTGGCTTAGATACAATTACAGAAAAAAGAGTAGTTGACAATCTTATGAAACTAAAAGACAAGACAATCATTTTTATTGCACACCGTCTAGCTATTGCGGAACGTGCGGATAAAGTAGTTGTAATTGATCAGGGGCAAATTGTTGAAGAAGGAAGTCATGAAGAGCTTATGGAGCAACATGGTTTTTATTATGACTTAGTAAAGGGATAGGGGAGTATAAATGGACGCAAAAGACTATGAAAGTACAGAATTCTATTCCTATAAATTTAAAAATTTTTCGACAATGATTATTATTTCAGCTGCTATTCTTGTCTTCATGGTGTTTATTGGTTCCTTTTTTGCAGTGAGACAGAATACAGTTTCTTCAGTCGGAGTTGTTGAACCAATGACTGTGATTAAACAAAAAGCTGCTAATTATGATGAAGGCCAAATTGTAACAAAACATGGCCAAAAATGGGTAGCTCATATTGATCAAGATGATGCAGTAAATTTGATGCCCATGATAGCAGCCAAGAAAAAGGTGAAGATAATCACTTATGTACCAAGTAATAAGGTTTCGACTGTTAAAAAGGGACAGACGATAAACTTTTCTGTCCCAACAGGAGATGGCTTGACCAGTAGATTAATTGGTAAAGTGAGAGAAATTGGCGTTTATCCAGTAAATGTAAATAAGCAGAGTGGCTATGAGATCATTTCAACTGCGAAAATTAATGATGAGAATGTTAAGTATGGGATGCAGGGAAATACGACAATTGTCACGGGTAGTAGCACTTATTTTGAATACTTTTTAGATAAGGTATTGAATAAGAAATAAGTTTGATAAAATGGTGTTAAATCATATTAGGTGAGGGCAAAAATATGAATGAAAATAAGTTTAAAATGATGTTGACTAAAATCAAAGCAAATGCTGATATTGCAACTGATCCAGAAGCACAAAAACTAATTGAATCAGCACTTGATGCAGTAGATAGAAAAATTGATTTACAAAAAGTCATACATGATCTAAAGCAAGATATTAATATGTATTCTGTAGCACATGGATTTAAGCTACCAGAGACTTTGACAAAATTACAGCTTTTATTAGATAAAGATCCTGATAAATGGGCTGGTGCTGGAGAAACTTTGTCACTGACTAATTTTTAGACAAATACTTTAAATAAATAGAAAAATTAAGATGGGTACTGAGCTAGTTACTTTAACTAAATCA
>DBFNNF010000124.1:0-5722 GCA_048407585.1 Lactobacillus johnsonii
AACTTTTGATGAAACTATCCCCTATAAAGTTCTTCATACTGATGTAACCGAATATAAATTAACTAACGGCAAGAAAGTTTATATTTCTCCTGTAGTAGATGAAGCTTCTTTGGAGATTTTAGCTTGTGCAGTAAGTTATTCTCCTGAAATGAAAACTATTTATAATATGCTAGATGAACTAGCAGATAATCTTCCACAAGGAGCTGCTCCTATCCTTCATTCAGATCAGGGCTTTCAATATCAGAATCCAGGCTATCAGGCTCGATTAAAGAAAATGAATATAATCCAAAGCATGTCTCGAAAAGGGAATTGTCATGATAATGCACCAGGAGAAACGATATTTAATCTAATGAAGAGAGAAAAACTGAATCGACTTAAGATAGGAAGTTTAGAAGAGATGAAGGAAATTCTGAAAGACTATATTTATTGGTTTAACAATGTTAGAAGATCAAACAAACTAAAATACACGACTCCTGTAAAATACAGAAATCGTGTATTATCAAATCTTTAAAATTTTATAAATGTCTAACTTTTCTATGGCACTTCAAAGACTTATAGAGATATACGTTTTCACTTTTATTCTCCGTTTAACTTATCTTTTAAACGTTCGAAGAAATTCTTTTCTTGTGGGGAAATATTACCGCCACCAGCTTTAACGTAATCAACCAAAGCTTCCTTCTGCTTATCATTAATCTTCTTTGGAATAACTACTTTAACTGTTACTTCTTGGTCTCCATTACCTGTACCATTTATCTTTGGTACACCTTGACCACGTAATTTAAAGTTAGTATTAGGTTGAGTTCCTGCTGGAATAGTTAAATCAACTGGACCATGAACTGTATTTACACGAATTTTATCTCCTAAAGCTGCTTGAGCAAATGAAATTGGAGCTTCAGTATAGATAGTTGTACCATTTCTTCTAAATTCTTTGCTTGGTTTAACTCTAAATACAATGTACAAGTCACCATAAGGACCACCATTCTTTCCGGCTTCGCCTTGACCACTTAAGCGAATCTGTTGTCCATTATCAATACCAGCTGGAACAGTAACTTGAAGAGTTTGCTTTTTGTCGACGGTACCCTGACCATGGCAAGTTTGACATGGATGTTCAATGATTGTTCCGCGTCCTCCACACTTGTCACAAGTAGTCTGTTGTTGAATAACACCAAGTGGTGTTTGACGAGTTACCGTCATTACCCCACTTCCATGACATTTATCACATGTAATTGGATGAGTACCTTTTTCAGCACCAGAGCCGTCACAAGTAGGACAAACTTCACTTCTAGTATAGGTAATATCGGTCTTTTTACCCTTGATTGCATCCATAAAGTCAATCGTCATTGTATAATCTAAATCTTGACCTTTTTGCGGTGCAGTTGGATCTACACGACTTCTGCCTCCGCCAAATGCTGAACCAAAGATATCACCGAAAATATCGCCAAAATCACCAAAGCCTTGGGATGAGTATCCACCTTGGCCACCAAAACCGCCAAAACCTTGACCACCAAAGCCACCTTGACCATTTACGCCTGCTTGGCCAAATTGATCATATTGAGCTCTTTTTTGTTTATCATGGAGAACCTCATATGCTTCGTTTACTTCTTTGTATTTTTCTTCAGCACCAGGTTCATGGTTTAAGTCTGGGTGATATTTTTTTGCTAGTTTACGATATGCCTTATTAATATCACTTTCACTAGCATTTTTATCAACACCCAGCACATCATAATAATCACGTTGTGCCATCTGAAAACTCCTTTATTCATAAAAGAAAAGAACTACAATCACGCAGTTCTTTTCTTGTTTGATTTAATTATAAAACTTTTTACTTATCAGGGTCTACCTTATGAAAGTCTCCATCAACAGTTGAACCACCTTGACCGTTGTCTGAGCCATTATCATTGTTTGGTTGACCACCATTTTGTGGGCCTTGAGGGCCAGCTTGACCAGCTGCACCTTGAGCACCACCATTTTGTTGGTAAAGCTTAACAGCTAAATCTTGAGCAGCCTTTGATCAAGCTTCTTTCTTTTCTTTCATGTCATCCACGTTGTTGTCTTTTTGAGCCTTCTTCAAAGCATCTAAAGCATCTTGAACATTCTTAGTTTCAGTTTCAGGAACTTTACCCTCAGTTTCCTTTAAAGTCTTTTCAGTAGTAAAGATTAATTGATCTACTTCATTACGTAAATCAACTTCTTCTTTACGCTTTTTATCTTCTTCAGCGTGCTCTTCGGCATCCTTTTGCATCTTCTTGATTTCTTCATCTGATAAACCAGAAGAACTCTTAATGGTAATCTTTTGTTCCTTACCAGTACCCATATCCTTAGCAGATACGTTTACAATACCGTTCTTATCGATATCAAAAGTAACTTGAATTTGTGGAACACCACGTGGTGCTGGTGGAATATCAGTTAATTCAAAGCGTCCCAAAGTCTTGTCATCAGCGGCCATTGGACGTTCACCTTGTAAAACATGAACATCTACTGCTGGTTGGTTATCAGCTGCAGTTGAGAAGATTTGACTCTTTGAAGTTGGAATAGTAGTGTTTCTGTCAATTAACTTAGTGAAGACACCACCCATAGTTTCAATACCAAGTGACAATGGGGTAACATCAAGTAAAACAATGTCCTTAACATCACCTGAGATAACACCACCTTGAATTGCTGCACCTAAAGCAACAGCTTCATCAGGGTTAATTGAGTGGTCAGGTTCTTTTCCAGCCCAATCCTTAACAGCCTTTTGAACTGCAGGAATACGAGTTGAACCACCGTTTAAAATAACTTTATCAATATCATTTACAGTCAAACCTGCATCACTTAAAGCATTATCAAATGCTACCTTAGTCTTTTGAACTAAATCATCAGTTAATTCATCAAACTTAGCACGAGTTAAATCAGCTTCAAGGTGAAGTGGACCAGCTTCTCCAGCAGAAATAAATGGAAGTGAAATGTGAGTTGAGGAAACACCAGATAAGTCTTTCTTAGCCTTTTCTGCAGCATCCTTTAAACGTTGTAATGCCATCTTATCGTTAGATAAGTCAACACCATTTTCTTCCTTAAAGTTTTGGATTAACCAATCCATAATTCTTTGGTCAAAGTCGTCACCACCAAGGTGAGTATCACCATTAGTTGACAATACTTGGAAGACTCCATCACCTAATTGCAAGATAGAAACATCGAAAGTACCACCACCAAGGTCGTATACTAATACTTTTTCATCATTTTCATCTTTATCAAGACCATATGCTAAAGCTGAAGCAGTTGGTTCATTGATAATTCTTTGAACATTTAAGCCAGCAATTTTACCAGCATCTTTAGTAGCTTGACGTTGTGCGTCATTGAAATAAGCAGGAACAGTAATAACTGCGTCAGTTACCTTTTCACCCAAATAATCTTCAGAGAACTTCTTAATGTATTGCAAAATGAAAGCTGAAATTTCTTGTGGAGTGTATTCCTTATCGCCAACTTTAACTTTGTAGCCTTCTTCACCCATATGACTCTTGATTGAAACAATAGTGTTAGGGTTAGTGATTGCTTGACGCTTAGCTACTTCTCCAACTTGAATTTCACCATTTTTAAAAGCAACTACAGAAGGAGTTGTACGGTTACCTTCTGGGTTAGTAATAATTTTAGGTTCTTTACCTTCAAGTACGGCAACAGCAGAGTTAGTCGTACCTAAGTCAATACCAATAACTTTTGACATATATGGAACTTCCTTTCTTATTGAGCCACTACAACCATTGCTGGTCTTAATGTTCTATCTTTATATTGATATCCTTTTTGTAAAACTTTAACTACGCGATCTTTTTGTTCATCATTTTCTGCTGCTACAGTTTGAACAGCTTGATGAAGAGAAGGATCAAAAGTTTCGCCCTCGGCTTTAATTTCAGTAATTCCTTGATCTTTCATCGATTTAACTAATGAATCAAGAGTCATCTGAACGCCCTTTTGGAGTTGCTTAGCAGCTTCATCATCGGCTTTAACAGCTAATGCTCGCTCCAAGTTATCCATTGCTGGTAAAACTTCTTTAGCTAGGCTTTGAGACTCATATTTTATTAACTGAGCACGTTCTTTTGCATAGCGCGCTTGCATATTTTGAATCTCAGCTTCACTACGTAAGTATTTATCTTCAAGATCCTTATTTCTAGCAGTTAATTCAGCAATTTCTTTTTCATAATTCTCTACTGGATTTTCCTTAACTTCCTCTTTCGGAGCTGCTTTTGGATCTTTTTTTGGTGCCTTATCTGGGGTCACCTCGTCCTTTAAATCTTTTTCATGCGGAAACTCTTCTTTACTCACAGCTAACCTCCTTACTTAAATCTACCATAATAATCTAACAATTTCTTTGCTAGTTCATTCCTAAAATACTCGAGTAATCCGATCATCTGCGAGTATGGCATGTTTGTTGGCCCTAGTAGTGCAATTGTTCCTTTACCATATTTTCCAACACTATATTGTGCAGTTAATAAGCTATAATTTTCAAGTAAATCGGATGGTAATTCTGAACCCAATTTAACCTGAACTTTAGAACTAGAATCATTTTTCAGTTCATCTTCAGGATTAAAACCAATTAAACTTGAAAGTGCGTCATTTTGATCAATTAACTTATAAAGTGATTTTATCTTGGTTAAATCATCATTTTCATAATTACTCAAAAGATTAATTTGACCATCAACATACATTTGCTCACTAGCCGCATCTTTAATGACATCTTGTAAGAGATCTAATATTTCCGGTGCAGATCCTCGAGCAATAAGATGATCAGCAATTCGCTTGAGTAATACTTCATTAATTGAACTAAGTGATTTTCCAACTAATTGATCATTAATCAATCGAACAGCTTTTTCAATTTCTTCCCCATTAGTGTGATGAGGCAAAGTATAAATTTGATTCTTTACATTACCATCATCAGTAACTAAAATGGCCATCACTTGATGACTAGATAGAGGAACAATTCTAAAACCCGTAACTTTTACCGAATGGGTTTCAGGTCCTGCTGCAAACGCTGTATAGTTAGTCAAATCAGATAAAATCTTTGCAGCTTCCTGCACAATTTCATTAACTTGTTGAAAAGGTTGGTCTAACTGGTAAACAATTCGATTATAGACAGATGCTGGTATTTTTACTGGATTAATTAAATGATCCAAGTAGTATCGATAGCCAGCAGTAGAAGGAATTCGTCCACTTGAAGAGTGTGTCTTTTCAAGTAGCCCTTTCTCTTCCAAAACCGCCATTTCATTTCGAACCGTTGCACTGGAGACCTTGACAGGCAGTTGATTCATCACGGTCTTGGAACCTACTGGCTCATGTGTCTGAGTAAAGTCCATAATAATAGTCTTTAAAATAAGTTCTTGCCGTTCAGTCAACATTTTCTCGCCCCCCATCATTAGCACTCTTCTTTCTTCTGTGCTAACAATTTATATAATACCATACTTTAGCAATTGTTCAAGTAGAGTGCTAAATCAATTTGATTTTTAACAAAAAAAAGCAAGTACTTAGTACTTGCTCAAATTTATTTAATCGGTAGTCTGATTACAGTTTTTACACGATCTACTCTAGTTCTTCGCGGATCACTTAAATATATTTCATGATGATAGCGTGGATTTTTTATATCAATTTGATAATTTTCTGACTTAACAAATTTATGCATATTTTCAATTGTCGTCGGTTCGTCATCGTAACTACCAATATGCATTTGCTGGACACATAGCCCTTCGTTATATTTGAA
>DBFNNF010000125.1:0-7581 GCA_048407585.1 Lactobacillus johnsonii
ATAGACAATTAGATGTTTCTTTTTGTTATTCTGATCACGGAATTTGGAGGAAATAATATGAAACTCAAGAAAAAATATCTATTTTTCTCAATAGTTGGGATTTTAATAGTGGTGGTTTTAGGAATTTTTGGTTATGAATACCAAAAAATTCGATCGACTGCTAATACTATTTCTACTAATCATTCTGCAGCTAGCCGTCAGCAATTAAAACAAGGAAAGCCATTTTCAATCTTGGTATTAGGAACTGATGTGGGAGCCTTAGGGCGAGGAACTAGTTATGCTGGAAATACAGATACCTTGGAATTAATTACTGTTAATCCTAAAAAGCAGACTTTAACTACAACTGCTATTCCTCGAGATACCTTAGTAAGGGTTGAAACTAAAAATAAGTTAGAATATACCAAAATTAATGCAGCCTATGCTTTAGGCGGACCTACGGAGATAAAAAAGCAGGTTCATGAATTACTAGACGTTCCTGTTGATTATTATGCCTTGGTTAATATGGGCGGCTTAGAAAAGACGGTAGACGCTGTTGGCGGCGTTACTGTTAATAATCCTTTTGCTTTTAAGTATGAAGGGCATACATATCCTAAGGGAAAACAGTATTTAAATGGCAGCGAAGCTTTAGGCTACAGTAGAATGAGATATGATGATCCTGATAATGACTACGGCCGTCAAAAACGGGGACAGCAGGTTCTGCTTAGTGCTCTGACAAAAGTTAATAAATCAAAAAACATTATGCAAATAAATTCTTTACTCGACACGGCCAAAGATAATGTTCGGACTGATTTACCTTTAGATGATTTAATGACCCTATATAAGAACTATCATGGAGCATTAGCCAATACTCAGAGCGATCATTTACAAGGAAAAAATGCGACAATTGATAATTTTAGTTTTCAAATAGCTCCAAATCGGGAAATGCAGCGTTTGTCAGATAATACCCGTCAAGCACTAGGATTAACAAAGGTTAAAGTTAATAATATTCAAACCAAAATGAATGATATGCAAACTAACTGGAATGGCTATAATAATGTGAACTATGTTTTACCAAATGATGCTCAAGTTTACATTCCAGTTAATAAAGTATGATAAAAAATAAAGCACTTATTGGCCAAAAAATAGTGCTTTTTTCGTATATATAGATGGGGACAAGTATAATAAATTAACGTAAAATATAGGTCTAAGGGAATGTAAGAGAGGATAAAAATGAAAAAACGTGGTTTTGAAATAGTATCTAAATACCGTAATGCAGGCCTCCACCTGCCTCAACGCCAAACAATTGCAAGTGCGGGCTATGACTTTGAATGTGCACAAGATATAGTTTTGCCATCAATTTGGTGTATGAACTTTGTTCGAATTTTTAGACTAATTAGAAATGGTCATGAATTAAATGAACACGATCTAGAATTAGCTGAAAAAGTATTGAAACCTTTTTTAGTACCCACTGGAATTAAAGCCTACATGCCAGAGGATGAAGTCCTAATTTTAGCTAATCGCTCTTCTAATACTTATAAGCGAAACGTTACTTTGCCAAATGGGATCGGCGTAATTGACAGTGACTACTATAATAATGAAAAAAACGAAGGTGAGATTTACTTTCAATTGATTAATTATGGCGTTCGTCCACTAAAGATCAAAAAGGGTGAACGAATTGGACAAGGAATTTTTATGCCTTACTTAAAGGCAGATAATGATGATCCAGTTCAAAGGCAGCGTCTTGGAGGATTTGGCTCGTCTGGAACAAGGAATGATGACTAATGGCAAAAGTTAAAACTCGTTATAAGTGTCGTAATTGTGGATATATTTCTGCTTCCTATCTTGGTAGATGTCCAAATTGTGGTGCTTGGAATCAATTTGAAGAAGAGACACAGGAAATTAAAAAAGTATCAACTAAGGCAACTGCAAGCCGGTTGATGACTAAAATTGGAAATAATGATCCAGTAAAGTTAACTGAAGTAAAAGCTGAGAAAGAAAAAAGAATTGTGACTCCTTTTGAAGAATTAAATCGAGTTTTAGGAGGAGGAATTGTTCCGGGATCTTTAGTTTTAATCGGAGGAGATCCAGGAATTGGAAAATCAACCTTAATGCTTCAAATTACTGGTGCTTTGGCTAAAGAACATAGCGTCTTATATGTTTCAGGAGAAGAGTCCGCAAGTCAAATAAAGATGCGGGCAGATCGATTAGGAGTAAGCAATAGCGGAATTTTGCTTTATCCAGAAACAAATATGCAGAATATTCGTGACCAGATTGATGAAATTAAACCAGACTTTTTGGTAATTGATTCTATTCAAACAATGAACGAACCTTCACTTGATTCAATGGTTGGATCTGCTTCTCAAGTACGTGAAGTAACAAGTGAATTAATGAAAATTGCTAAAAATGAACAAATAACTACTTTTGTTATTGGGCATGTAACTAAAGAAGGAGCAATTGCTGGTCCCAAGATTATGGAGCATATGGTTGATACTGTCCTTTACTTTGAAGGAGATGGCCATCATTCATATCGAATTTTAAGATCAGTCAAGAATCGTTTTGGCGCAGCTAATGAAATTGGAATGTTTGAGATGAAAAATGAAGGGTTAGCAGAAGTAAGTAACCCTTCAGCTATTTTCTTAGACGAACGCTTACCTAATTCAACTGGTTCTTCAGTTGTTGTTTCACTTGAAGGAACGCGGCCTCTTCTTGCGGATATCCAAGCTTTAGTAACCCCAACAGCATTTGGATATGCAAAAAGAACAACTTCAGGATTAGATTTTAATCGGGTGGCACTTTTATTGGCAGTTTTAGAAAAAAGAGGCAACTTAATGCTTCAAAATCAAGATGCTTTTCTAACTGCAACTGGTGGGATTAAATTAAATGAACCAGCAATTGATCTTGCAATTTGCATGGCGGTTGCTTCAAGTTACAAAAATAAAGAAATTTCTTCTACTGATTGCTTTGTAGGTGAAGTTGGGTTAACTGGTGAAATTAGAAGAGTTAATCAAATTGAAGCTAGAGTTAGAGAGGCCGCAAAAGTAGGCTTTAAGAGGATTTTTATTCCTAAAAATAACTTAAGCCAGGAACTTAAGAATAACTCTGAGATCGAAGTAATTGGAGTAGCAAGTTTACCACAAGCTTTAAAACTTGTTTTTAACTAGCAGAGAGATTGAACTTTTGCTCGTTAAAAGTTACACTTAAATGGATGAATTTTAATAAATTTTGAAAGAGGCGCTTTAATTTTGGCAAAACAAAAAATCCGCGTTCGTTACGCACCAAGTCCAACAGGTCACTTGCACATTGGTAACGCACGTACTGCATTATTTAACTATCTATTTGCACGTCACAACAAAGGGACAATGGTCTTAAGAATTGAAGATACGGACCAAAAACGTAACGTTGAAGGTGGTTCTAAGTCCCAAATGGAAAACTTGCACTGGTTAGGTATTGACTGGGATGAAGGTCCTGATAAGGGTGGCGACTTTGGCCCTTACCGCCAATCAGAGCGTAAAGACATTTACAATAAATATATTCAACAATTAATTGATGAAGGTAAAGCTTACTATTCATACAAGACTGAGGAAGAACTTGAAGCACAACGTGAAGAACAACGTGCAATGGGAATTGCTCCTCACTACACTTATGAATATGAAGGCATGACTGCTGATGAAATTAAAGAAGCTCAAGCAGCTGCAGAAGCAAAGGGCTTAAAGCCAGTTGTTCGTATCCACATTCCTGAAAATAGAACTTATGCTTGGGAAGATATGGTTAAGGGTAAGGTATCATTTGAATCAGATACTATCGGTGGTGACTTCGTTATTCAAAAACGTGATGGTATGCCAACCTACAACTTTGCCGTTGTAATTGATGACCACCTAATGGAAATTACTCACGTTCTTAGAGGGGACGACCACGTAGCTAACACTCCTAAGCAATTAGTTGTTTATGAAGCACTTGGCTGGGAACCACCTAAGTTTGGTCACATGACTTTGATCATTAACTCTGAAACTGGTAAAAAACTTTCTAAGCGTGATGAATCAGTTCTTCAATTTATTGAACAATACCGTGACCTTGGTTACTTACCAGACGCAATGTTCAACTTTATTACTTTGCTTGGTTGGTCTCCTGTTGGTGAAAGTGAAATTTTCTCACAAAGAGAATTAATTAAGTCATTTGATCCTAAGCGTTTGTCTAAGTCACCAGCTGCCTTTGACCAAAAGAAGCTTGAATGGATTAACAACCAATACGTTAAGAAGGCAGACCGTGATCTTTTATTAGATCTTGCTTTGAATAACTTACAAGAAGCAGGTTTAGTTGATAAAGAAATTTCACCAGAAAAGATGGAATGGGTTCGTCAATTAGTAAATATTTACGCTGTACAAATGTCTTACACTAAGCAAATTGTAGATATTGCTAAGATCTTCTTTGAAGAAGCTCCAGAATTATCTGATGCAGAAATTGAAGAAATCAAGAAAGACGATGCTCGTCCTGTAATTGAAGAATTCAAGAAGCAATTAAATGCTGTTCCTCGCTTTACTGCTGTACAAGCTATGAACGCAATTCAAGCTACTCGTCGTGAAACTGGCGTAAAGGGTAGAAAATTATTTATGCCAATTAGAATTGCTGCTACTCGTTCAATGGTTGGACCTGGTATTGGTGAAGCTATTGAGTTAATGGGTAAAGAAAAAGTTAACAAGCACATTGACTTAACTTTAAAGCAATTAAGTGATTTAGGTCTTTAATTATTTAATACAGTTAAAGCTACGTGAAAGCGTAGCTTTTTTTGTTAGAATAGTTATGAAAGAATGTCTTAAATGAAAGAGGGATGATCATGAAGGTCTTTAATACTTTAACTCGAAAAAAAGAAGAGTTTAAGCCATTAGTAGCTGGAAAAGTAAGCATGTATGTTTGTGGACCAACTGTTTATAATTATATTCATATTGGAAATGCCCGCAGTGTGATCGCATTTGATACAATTCGCCGTTATTTTGAGTATCGAGGCTATGATGTAAACTATGTTTCTAACTTCACTGATGTTGACGATAAGATGATTAATGAGGCCCGTAAAGAACATACAACTGTTGAAAAGCTTGCTGAGCGCTATATTAAGGCTTTTATGGAAGATACCGAAGCATTAAATATTGAGCCCGCTACTCTTCATCCACGTGCAACTCATGAAATCAAAGAAATTATCGACTTTGTTCAAGATTTAATTGATAAAGGCTTTGCTTATGAAGTCGATGGGGATGTATATTACCGGGCTAGAAAATTCCCTAACTATGGTCAACTAAGCGATCAAAATATTGCTGAACTTGAAGAAGGTGCTTCTGAGCATATTAATGAAGAAGAACAAAGCAAGAAAGAAGATCCAATTGACTTTGCCTTATGGAAGACTCAAAAAGAAGAGGATGAAATTGCTTGGGATTCTCCATGGGGAAAGGGTCGTCCAGGCTGGCATATTGAATGTTCAGTAATGTCAACTAAATACTTAGGCGATACTATTGATATTCACGGTGGTGGTCAAGATTTGGAATTTCCACACCATGAAAATGAAATTGCTCAAAGTGAAGCTAAGACTGGTAAAAAATTTGTTAATTACTGGATGCACAATGGTTTTGTGACAGTAGGTAAGAAACAAGAAAAAATGTCAAAATCACTCCATAACTTTGTGACTGTGCATGATATTCTAAAGCAAATTGATCCACAAGTTTTACGCTTCTACATGTCTAGTGTTCAATATCGCCGTCCAATTAACTATTCAGAAGATGGCTTGAAGCAAGCTGAAACTGTTCTTAAACGCTACCAAAATACTTTGCGCAATCTTGATGCTAGACTAAATGATGAAAATGAGACGTTTGAAGATAGTGGCTTAAGAGATGATTTAACACAAGCAAAAGCTGAATTTATTGAGGCTATGGATGACGATTTTAATGTTCAAAATGCTTTGAGTATTATGTACGATTTGGCTACAACTTTAAATAATCACTTGCAAAAAGATCAAGTGGATAAGCCAGCTTTAAAGCGTGCTAAAAAATTATTGATTGCTTGGCTCGAAATTTTTGGAGTTAGCTTTAAGGAAGAGCGAGCTGAAAATGATGATGAAATTGAGAAATTAATTGCGCAACGTGATGAAGCACGTAAAAATAAGGATTGGGCTGAAAGTGACCGCTTAAGAGATGAGTTACAGGCTAAAGGCATTGTAATTGAAGATACTCCACAAGGAACGAGGTGGCACCGTGCTTAAGCCGAAGATTTTAACAGAAAAAAATACTAATCCAGATGGGTTAGGTCCTCTTACTTTAGCTTATTTAGGGGATGGAGTATATGAGGTTTATATCAGACGTCACTTGGTTAAGGGCGGAATTGTAAAACCACAAATGCTTCAACGATATGCAACACATTATGTTTCCGCAAAAGCTCAAGCAGCATTAATTACTAAAATGCAAGACTTAGAAATGCTAGATGAAGATGAATTAGCAGCCTTCAAGAGAGGTAGAAATGCTAAAAGTCATACGCATGCAAAAAATACTTCAATTAACACTTATAAGCTCTCAACTGGATTTGAAGCGATGTTTGGATACTTAGATTTATTAGGTAAAAAAGAACGTGTTGATGAACTTGCAAAATGGTGCATTAACCAAGTAGAACAAGGAGGACTAGATAATTATGAGTTCAAATAATGATGAATTTGTATATGGACGTCATGCGGGCATTGATTTTTTAAAAACGCAGGATGCTAACTTAATTAATAAAGTATTTTTACAAAATGGTGTTCAAGAAGAATTTGCTAATCAAGTTTATCAATTAGCACGTAAAAAAAATCTAGTTGTTCAAAATGCTCCTAAAAATAAGTTGGATCAAATGGTTAACCATGAAAATCACCAAGGTTTGGTTTTAACTGTAGCTCCATTTGAATATGCTGACTTAGATGAACTCTTAGATAAGTTTGACCAAGAAGGAAAAGAACCATTTATCTTAATGCTTGATTCAATTGAAGATCCACATAACCTAGGTTCGATCTTAAGAACTTGTGATGCGACAGGCGTGGATGCAGTCATTATTCCAAAAAGAAGAGCAAGCGGGTTAACTTCTGTTGTTGCCAAAACTTCAACCGGTGCAATTGATTATGTGCCAGTAGCTCGAGTTAATAACTTAGTTCAAACTACTAAGATGCTGAAAAAGCGTGGTTACTGGATTTTTGGTACTGCCATGGAAGGTGAAGATTATCGTAAGTGGAATGCCAAAGGAAAGACAGTGCTTGTGATTGGTAATGAAGGTAAGGGAATTTCTCCATTATTGTTAAAGCAAATGGATCAAACTTTAACCATTCCAATGGTTGGACATGTTCAATCATTAAATGCTAGTGTTGCAACTGGTGTTTTGCTTTATGGGATGTTCAATAGTCGTCATCCTGAAAAATAATTAAAGATTAGAAAAAATTGTCATTTAGTTTTATAAAGAGCTAAGTGACAATTTTTTATTGCTTATAGTTATAAAAACAAACACACAATAAAGTCTTGATCATTAACAAAGTACAGTTGCTCTATACCTGTGATTAATAAACATTCGTTCCCTTAGAATGAGATTTTTTCTTTTTTATTC
>DBFNNF010000126.1:0-1150 GCA_048407585.1 Lactobacillus johnsonii
ATTTCAAGTTCTCCTTAAAGAAACTATCAAACTTGTCAAATGGAATCTTGTCCATTTGATCATAAAGATCTGTGTGAGTAGCATTTGGTACTTCAACTAATTCTTTCGGTTCAGTCAAACGTTCATAAGCCTCTTCAGCCATGTAACGTGAGTGGGCTTTTGCACCGGTAACAATCAGTTTTGGAGCACGAATAGTTTCAATCTTTTGTTGCAGTGGGAAGTTGTAGTAACCCCAAGGAGTAGTCGCATCCCAAATCATTGCAGAGTTAATTGAACGTGGATGATAGGCGCGCTTTACATAGTAATTGTAGAACTCAGTAGTTACAGGATCTGCATCCTTTGGCAATTCATTTGGCAATAATTTAGTAGCACGAACTGGATTGCCATTTTCATCAAATGGCAATTCGTGGTAGCCACCAATTTGCTTACCGGAATCCACATCTTCCCATCGAATTTGAGCTAAATAATCTTTTTCCTTTTCGCGTTCTTCTTCAGTCTTAGTATTGTTAAGACCCTTCCACATTGAATCAGACATGTCATACATAACTGAAGTGGCAACTGCCTTAATACGAACATCAATTGAAGCGGCAGTTAAGGCGTGAGAACCAAGTCCGCAAATCCCTAAGATACCAATCTTTTCACGATCAACAAATTTTTGCTTCCCTAAGAAATCAACCGCTGCTGAAAAATCTTCAACAAAAATATCCGGAGAACCAACATTTCGACGACGGCCTGAACTTTCACCAGTCATTGATTGATCAAAGGCTAAGGTAACAAAACCACGTTCTGCTAAAGTTTGAGCATAAAGACCACTAGATTGTTCTTTTACAGCACCAAAAGGTCCGGTAATCGCAATAGCCTGATATTTTTCACCATTTTTAAAATCTTTTGGCAGGTATAAGTGACCAGCTAAAATATAACCATATCTGTTTTCAAATCTTACATTTTGAACATCAATTTCAGGATTAATCTTAAATACTCGAGTATCGTTTGCAAGTTTACTCATTTTACAAATCCTTTCTAAATTATACTTTCAATTTCATAATTAACTATACTTTGATTTTAGGCATATGTGAAATATTAGATATCTATTTTTATTTATAGATAAAAACTATGGTTAGTGTTTTAGACGACCTTTCAGTCTGTTTTT